>DAORHX010000373.1:0-4090 GCA_035438245.1 Rubrivivax sp. | reverse complement strand
CGCAGCCCAGCGCGCGCAGCAGTGCCTCGACCTTCGCCGCCATGCTCGACACGGTGAGCACGTCCTGCCCGGGCAGCAGGTTCACGGTCAGCGGCGACAGCTGCTGCGCGGTGTCGGCGACCGCCACCGCGCGGTAGCGCAGCAGCTCGACATCGCTGATCGGCGCGGCCGCCGCGGCCAGCGGGTGTTGCGGCGACACCGCGAAGACGAACTCCAGCTCGCCGAGCGTCTCGATCGCCACGTCCGGCGGCGGGCTGTGCAGGCTGACGCCGATGGCCAGGTCGGCCTGGCCGTTGACCAGCGCCTCCCAGGTGCCGGCCAGCACCTCGGTGCGCAGCCTCAGGCGCGTGCCCGGCCCGCCGTTGCCGACCGTGCCGCTGCCGGCCTTGCCTTGCGGGTCCAGCGCATAGAAGGCCTCGCACAGCTCGAACAGCGTCAGCCGCGAAATGACATCGTCGACCGACACGCTGAGCTGCGTTTCCCAGCCCGAGGCGACGCGCCTGACGCGGTTGGCCACGGCCGCGCTTTCGGCGAGCAGGCGCCGGCCCTCGTTCAGCAGCTCCTCGCCGGCGGCGGTGAACCGGGCCTGGCGCGAACGCCGGTCGAACAGCAGCACGTCGAGCGCATCCTCCAGCTGGCGCACGCTGTAGGTCAGCGCCGACGGCACCTTGCCCAGCTCGCGCGCCGCCGCGGCGAAGCTGCCGGTGCGCGCGATGGTGTCGATCATCGCCAGCGCTTCGGGCGTCAGCGCATGGTGGGTCTGCGGCATGCGCGACATTGTCGCCGCGCCGCGCGCGTTCATCCGATTTGAACGGCGCGCTCGAACCACGGCGCTGATCCCGCCGCGCTCGGCTCCTACATTGGAGGCATCCGATCCATTCAGGAGAACCGCCCGATGATCAGCCTGCGCCCCTCCGACCAACGCGGCCATGCCGACCACGGCTGGCTGGACAGCCGCCACAGCTTTTCCTTCGCCGGATATCACGACCCGGCGCACATGGGCTTCGGCAACCTGCGTGTCATCAACGAGGACCGCATCGCCCCGGGCAGCGGCTTCGGCACGCACGGCCACCGCGACATGGAGATCGTCAGCTACGTGCTCGCCGGCGAGCTCGCGCACCAGGACAGCATGGGCAACGGCCGCGGCGGCGTTGGCGCGGCCGGCGTGCTGCGCCCGGGCGACGTGCAGCGCATGAGCGCGGGCCGCGGCGTGCTGCACAGCGAGTTCAACCATGCGCCGGACGACACCACGCACTTCCTGCAGATCTGGATCGAACCGCAGCAGCGCGGCATCGCACCGAGCTACGAGCAGAAGCACTTCGACGACGCCGGCAAGCGCGGCCGGCTGCGGCTGCTGGCCGCGCCCGACGGCCGCGACGGCGCGCTGACGATGCACGCCGATGCGGCGCTGTACGCCGGGCTGTTCGACGGCGACGAAGCCGCGCAGCTGGCACTGGACGCGCAGCGGCTGACGTATGTGCACGTGGTCCGCGGCCGCGTGCGCGTCAATGGCATCGGGCTGGCGGCCGGCGATGCGGCGAAGCTGGACGGCGAGACCCGCCTGCAGCTCGACGGCGGCCAGCAGGCCGAGGTGCTGGTCTTCGACCTGGCGCGCTGACGCCGCGGTGGTGGCCATGGCGCCATGGCGCCATTGCCCTACATTGCGCGCATGGAACGGACCGCCGCCCTGCTGCGCCTGCTGCCGCTGGCCGACTGGGCCGGGCTCGCCTTCTTCTTCTTCGCCTGGATCGGCTACGCGGTGTTCGCGCGCCGCCGCGCGCGCCGGCGGCCGTCGTTCCTGGGCAGCTCGAACCGCGTGCGCCGCCAGTGGATGCTGCAGACCACCTACCGCGAGGTGCGTGTGCTCGACGGCGTGGTGGTGCAGCAGATGTCGGGCACGGCCTCGTTCTTCGCCTCGACCACGATCCTGATCATCGGTGCGCTGCTGGCGGTGATCGGCAGCACCGAGAAGGCCAGCGACCTGGTGCGCGAACTGCCGTTCGCGGCGCGCACCTCGCTGCTGGTCTTCGACTTCAAGCTGGTGGTGCTGGCGGCGATCTTCGTCTATGCCTTCTTCCGCTTCACCTGGAGCATCCGCCAGTACAGCACCGGTGTGCTGATGGTCGCCGCCGTGCCCGAGGCCGACGCCATCACCGACGAGGCCCAGCGCCAGGACTTCGCCGACCGCGCCGGCCGCGTCATGGGGCTGGCGGCCGAGTCCTTCAACGACGGGCTGCGCGCCTACTACCTGTCCTTCGCCGCGGTGTCGTGGTTCGTCTCGCCCTGGGTGATGGTGGCGGCCACGGCCGCCGTCATCGGCGTGCTGTACCGGCGCGAGTTCCGCTCCGAGGTGCTGGCGGCGCTGGAGGCGCAATGATCAGAGGTCGCGTGCCAGCCGCGCGCCGCTGAACTGCCACTGCGCCTCGGGCGGGAAGAAGTTGCGGTAGCTGGCGCGCACGTGGCCGGCCGGCGTGACGCAGGAGCCGCCGCGCAGCACGAACTGGTTGCACATGAACTTGCCGTTGTATTCGCCCACCGCGCCGGCGGCCGGCCGGTACCCGGGGTAGGCGGCGTAGGCCGACTGCGTCCATTCCCACACCGTGCCGAACATCTGCAACGGACGCCAGGGGTCGCTCTGCGCCGCGCCGCGGGGCCGGTAGACGCCCTGGTCGGCGAAGTGGCCGTCGGCCGCGCGCAGGCCGAAGTGGCGTGCGGCATGCTCCCATTCGGCTTCGGTCGGCAGGCGTGCGCCGGCCCAGCGCGCGTAGGCGTCGGCCTCGAAGTAGCTCAGGTGCACGACCGGGGCTGCGCCGTCGACGGGCAGGCGGCCGTGCAGCGTGAACTGCTGCGGCGCGTCGTCCTGCCAGTACAGCGGTGCGCCGTGCCGGCCGCAGCGCACCCAGTCCCAGCCGAGCGACAGCCACAGCTCGGGCCGCTGGTAGCCGCCGTCGTCGATGAAGGCCTGGAAGTCGGCGTTGCTCACCGGGCGCGAGGCCAGCTCGAAGTCGCGCAGCAGCAGGTCGTGGCACGGGCCTTCGTTGTCGAAGTGGAACTCGCCGTCGCCATCCGCGTCGTGACCCAGCGCGACCAGGCCGGCGGGCACCCCCAGCCAGCGCAATGCGGCGGGTTGGGCCGGGGGCAGCGCCGGCGCCGGCCCATAGGCGGGCCCCGCCGGATGGCACGACAACGCGTGCAGGATGTCGGTGAGCAGCAGCTCCTGATGCTGCTGTTCGTGGTTCAGGCCCAGCAGCAGCAGCTCGCGCAGGGTGGCGTCGCCGCCGCCGGCGGCGATCAGCGCCTGCACGCGCGCATCGACCTGGCTGCGCCAGGCGAACACCTCGGCCAGCGTCGGGCGCGAGAGCAGGCCGCGCTGCGCCCGCGGATGCTGCGGCCCGACGCCCTGGTAGTAGCTGTTGAAGAGCACGCGGAAGCTCGCGTCGAAAGGCTCGAAGCGCGGCTCGTGGCGCTCGAGCACGAAGGTCTCGAAGAACCAGGTGGTGTGCGCCAGATGCCACTTGGCCGGGCTGGCGTCGGGCATCGACTGCAGCTGGCAGTCCTCGGCCGACAGCGGTGCGACCAGCGCCTCGGTCCGAGCGCGCACCGCGGCGTAGGCCGCGGCGAGCGGGTGGGGTTGCAGCAGCGCGTTCATGGCCGACCGGGCCACTGCACTGTAGTGCAGCGCCGGGTGCTTGTCAGCGCGGCGCCAGGAAGCGGCCGACCGGCTCCGCGCTGCGCAGAGCGTCTTCTTCCTGCGGCATGTGCCCCAGCCCGTCGAACACCACGCGCTGGCTGCCGGCGATGGCGTCCTGGAACTGCTTGGCGTGCGCCGGCGGCAGCAGCCGGTCGCGGTCGCCCCACAGGATCAGCGTCGGCAGCTTCAGCTCGCGCAGCCGCGCGGCGTCCCGGCCCGCCTCGCGCTGCCTGAAACGCTGCACGAAGGCCTGGCGGTTGCCCTCGCGCAGCATCAGCTCGTAGTGGCGGTCGACCCGCGTCGCGTCGATGCGCGCCGGCTCGCCGTAGGCCCGGCGCAGCGCGGCGACGACCAGTGGCCGCGGCAGCAGCACTTCCAGCACGCGCGGCAGCAGCGGCG
>DAORHX010000372.1:0-4092 GCA_035438245.1 Rubrivivax sp. | reverse complement strand
GGACCCTGAGCCGGGTCCCGCTGATGCGCCGGGGAAGCGACGGAAACGGCGCCGAACCGGTCACGTCGACCGGTTCGGCGGTCGATACACCGGTCGATACACCGCAATCCAAGCGCTCCCGCTACCTTTGGGGCCGGTGTTGGACCTTGCGCGCGGGGCGTTTGAAACTCCTATCGCCCGCGCAGATCAAGCTGGTGGCTGCGCTGCGGCAGTACAGCGACCTGGCGCGCATGCAGTACGACGGCGGCTACACCAGCTACAGCACGGTGCTGCAGGCGGAGCAGGCGCTGTTCCCGGCCGAGCTGGCGCTGGCCTCGCTGCGAGCACAGGTCTACGCGTCGGCGGTCAACCTCTACAAGGCAATGGGCGGCGGCTGGGTCGGCCAGGCCGACCAGATAACCGGCGGCACACCGGCCGCGCCGCCGGCCAGCGCCGTGCCGCCGCCGCTGTTCTGACGAGCGCTCAGGCGCGGCGTGCCTTCGCGGCCCAGTGGGCCTGGCTCCAGGTCGTCGTCAATTCAGCCACTGCCGAAGCAGGCCGTACACCTCGGTGCTGGACAGCAGATCGAGATGGCCCGTCTCGTGCACCACCGCCTGACACTCGGGGGCAAAGGCGAGCCGGCGGCCGTGCTCATGGTGCTGCCCCAGTGCGCTGGGCACCGGCACCAAGCCATCGCCCAGCAGCTTGCCCTTCAGGTCGCCTGTCGCCGGACCCAGGCTCGCGGCAACGGCGAAGCAGCGGGTACTGTCCGGCAGGCTGACCTGCGCACAGCGGTGCGTGCCATCGTCGCCGGATGGGGTGCTCAAGATGTTGCCCAGCCGCAGATCGTTGATGCCGGCACTGCGCACCTTGCCCAAGCGCGCCAGAGGCGCCGCATACGGCGCAGCGCTGAGCAACAGGTCGACACCATGACCCGCGCGCTCGAGCGGTGCGCCTTGGTGCGGTGTGCCCAGGCAGACCAGGTCGTTCACCCGCACCGGCCAGCGCAGCCCGCCGCGCTGCATCAGCGCGCCGTGGTGGATGGCGCTGCGCGCGACCAGGCCGCCCATGCTGTGGCCCAGCATGACCAGGCGTTCGATCGGCACCGGCCAGGCGTCATACAGGCGCTCCATCAACTGCGCCAGGATGCGGCCGTTGGTCGACACGCTCAGGCCGCTGTTGTAGTGCAGATAGACCGGCGTGTAGCCCAGCTCGCGCGCCAGCGCCTCCCCGTGATCATGGCCCGCGCGCTGCCACTGCAGGTCATTCATGCACAGGCCGTGCAGCAGCACGAGCAATCTAGGCGTCGCGCCGGCCAGGCGCGCACGCAGCGCGAAGCGCTCGAGCGGCAAGGGGCGGCCCGATTGACGCAACGTCATCGCGATCGCCAACGGATTGTCGGTAGCCGCCAGGTGGTCGCCCAGCACACCGTTGAGCGCCGCCACGACGGCTTCGCGTTCCGGACGAAGCGGCTGGCTCGGATCCGAACCCGCCAACGCAGGCTCCAGCCAGCCGAGCAGCGCCTCAGCGCTGCCACCCACCAGATGCGTGACGCCACGCACCGTCTTGTAGACGAGGCCCGTGACCCCGCGGGTGCGTTCATCCTGCGGTGCTGCTTCGCCGAGGCCGGACAGCCGAGGCGGGCTGGCGATGCGTGCATGCATCGCCTCGACCAAGCTGGAAAGGCCTGCCACCGCGTCGGTGGTCAAGCGCGCAGCGCCGCGCAGATCGGCAGCTTGCAGAAGCGGTTGTGTCATGGGCCAGTGTGGCACAGGCCACCAACGAGCGCGGGCAACACGCGCGCCGCAGAAAGATTCGGCATGACGACTCGCACCCGTATCGTGAAGCGGCTCAGGCCAGATCGAACTGGTCGCGCAGCGCGTCCACGACGCGCCTGAAATCGGCTTCGTCGCTGGCCCGCGGCAGCGTGCCGCGGGCGAGGGCCGGGATGTTCCAGTTGCGGCCCTGCGCGTCGCGTGCATGCGGCTGCAGCGCGTCGATGCGCTGACGCAGGCCCAGCTCCTGCCCCAGTGCGTCGTGCAGCCCGCGAACCGCACGCACGCGGTGTTCGACGATGGCGATCACCACGCCGATGGGTAGGGGCTCCCTGCCCGGCAGCGCGCCGCCGGCGCGTGCGTCGGCGGCATCCTGCCACGCATCGTGCAAGCTGCCCCAGTGCGCCAGGCCGGCATCGGGGGCCAGCAGCGTGGCGGCGGCGCGCACGGGCGGCACGGTGCCCCGCGAGTGGGTGGGCGCAGGCGCCAGCCAGGTGAGCAGCCTCATGGGTCGCTTGCCGTCAGCGTCGTCAGCACATCGGCATACCAGGCGCAGTTCAGGCCCAGCGATTCGTCCTGCGCCGCGTCGCGGGTGGTCATGTCCATGCGGCTGGAATGCACGCCGAGCAGGCACCAGCGCGGCCGGCCCGCGCTGGCCCCATCCACTCGCGCCAGCACGGGCGAGCCGCTGCTGCCACGGTGCATGCGGGCGTCGGTGAGGAAGAAGCCCAGCCCCTGGAAGCGGGTGCCGTAGGCGGAGGCGACGCTGGCCTGCCGCACCACCGGCAGGTGATGCACGGTGTCGAAGAAGCCGAGCGGAAAGCCCGGGATGGCCAGCCGGTCGCCGACCTCGAACAGGTCGAATCCGACCGCCAGATGCTGCAGCCCGAAGGCCCGCACGACGCAGCCGGCCGGCATCGCACTTCGGTCGAGCTCGAGAGCCGCCACGTCGACGGCCCCGCCACTGTCGCGCGCCTGGCGCCACACGGCCTGGCCGTCGCGGTACAGCAGGATCGACAACGTGGCCACGCGCGTCAGGTCGCGCGGGTCGGTGTGCATCTCGATTTCGATGCGGTCGGGTGCATGCCCGCTCGGGGCGTCGAAGAGCACGTGCCGACTGGTGACGAGGAAGAGCCGGCCGTCGCGCTCGAAGAAGAAGCCGCTGGCCGATGTCAGGCCCCGCGCGCCAGCAAAGGTGAGCACGCGCGTGACGCCGAACAGTACCTCGTCCTCCGCGCGCTTGGGGCCCGCGGTGTCGCGCACCCCGTGGGCCGGTAAGGACGTCGGGAATCGTGGCGAAGCGTCGCCGCGCGCGGCAGCCTTGGCGCGCTGGCGCTGCAGTTCGGCGTGCTGGCCAGGGACGGCAGCCGGCGCAGTCGGACTGTCGGGGGACGGCGGGCCAATGGCCAGCTGTGGCGCCTCTTCGGCGGCCGAGAGATCTGATGGGGAAGACGACAAGGGGCAGCTCCGCTCGAGGACTTGTCCCGTCAGGGGCGACGCTGCCGCCGGTGGCGCTTCAAGAAGACATATCCGGGGCGGTGTCACTTCCAGCGCGCCCCGAGTGGCGGGCAATGTACCTGAAGGCGGCCCAGCGCGCGCAGGCCTCTGACGGTGGGCCACCACCGGGTGCGTGTGGCCGCCTGCTCAGCGACTGGGCCTGTTCGACTACCTTGGCGCGTCGAGTTTCAAGCCGAGTGTCACCCAAGGTCGGCAGCGACCTGTGCAAGATTGCCGAACCTTCACGGCCATCACTGCCCTTGACTACGAACTACATGGTCGCGTCCCAGCGCATGGTGCAAGTCCACAGCCCGGAGAGAGCTGACATGCGCGGTGCTCAGCCGGCCACTCCTGTCAGCTCTCGGCTGCGTCCTTCCTCGCGCTGCCCAGATAAGCACTACAGCTGTATGCGCAGCGGCCGTCATCCCGCACGTGCCGGTACGGCAGTGGGCGCTGTCGCTGCCGATCCCGCTGCGGCTGCTGCTGGCTGCGCAGCCGGGGCTGGTCACGCTGGTGTTGCAGGTGGTGCAGCGCATGGTGATGCGACAGTTGCTGGATCGCGCTGGCCTGAAGGCAGAGGAGGGCCGCGGCGGCCCCGCCACGCTGATCCAGCGCTTCGGCTCGGCGGCGAACCTCAACATTCACCTTCACTGCCGGGGTGTACCGCTGCGGCGGCGACGGCGTTCCGAGCTTTGTCGAGGTGGCTGCGCCCACCGACGACGAACTGCGCGCGCTGCTGCAGGCCCTGATCAAGCGGCTGATGAAGCTGCTCACGCGCCGCGGCGTGCTGGTCGAAGACATGGGGCAGAGCTACCTGGCCGAGCCGACACGCCGAAGGGGA
>DAORHX010000371.1:0-4117 GCA_035438245.1 Rubrivivax sp. | reverse complement strand
GCCGAGATCGGGCTCGAGCTGGGGCAGCTGTCGGCCGCGTCGGCCGCGGCGCTGGCGCCGCGCTTGAGCGAGCTGGCCTCGCTGCGCGACCTGATCGACGTCTCCGAGGACGCGGACGCCGAGGCCTACCGCGCGGCCATCGCCGCGGCCAACGCCGATCAGCAGATCGACGGCGTGCTCGCCATCCATGCGCCGAAGTCCGAGGTCGACGCCGCCGCGGTCGCCGAGGCCGTGGTGCAGAGCCAGCGCCACATGCACAAGCCGCTGCTGGCGTGCTGGATGGGCGACGCCGCGCAAGGCGCTTCGCGCCAGGTCCTGGGCGCGGCGCAGATCCCGAACTTCCGCACGCCCGAGGCCGCGGTGGGCGCGTTCGGCAACATCGCCACCTTCTATCAGAACCAGCTGCTGCTGCAGCAGACGCCGGCGCCGTTGTCCACGCTGGCCAAGCCCGACGTCGAGGGCGCGCGGCTGGTGATCGAAAGCGTGCTCACCGAACGGCGCACGATGCTGACCGAGCTGGAATCGAAGACGCTGCTGTCGTCGTTCCTGATTCCGGTGACGCAGACGGTGCTGGCGCGCAGCGCCACCGAGGCGATGATGCTGGCCACGCAGCTGGGCTTCCCGGTGGCGTTGAAGATCGATTCACCCGACATCGCGCACAAGTCCGACGTGCAGGGCGTGGTGCTCAACGTCGCCAGCGGCGTGGCCGCGCGCGACGCCTACACCGACATGGTCGAGCGCATCGCGCGGCTGCAGCCCGGTGCCCGCATCAACGGCGTGACGGTGCAGAAGATGGCGCCGGCGCGGCATGGCCGCGAGATCAATATTGGCGTCGTCACCGACGACCCGTTCGGCCCGGTGATCGTGTTCGGCGCCGGTGGCCAGATGATCGAACTCATCGGCGACCGCGCGATGGAGCTGCCGCCGCTGAACCAGTTCCTGGCGCACCGGTTGATCGAGCGCGCGCGCGTGGCCGAGACGCTGGGCGAGTGGCGCGGCGCGCCGCCGGCGCAGATCGAGGCGATCGAGCAGATCCTGCTGCGCGTGTCGGAGATGGTGTGCGCGCTGCCGCAGCTGCGCGAGATGGACATCAACCCGATCATCGTCGACGCCGCCGGCGCGGTGGCGGTGGACGCGCGCATCGTCGTCGACGGCCACGCGTCGGCGCGTGGCGGCTCGGGCAACCCGTACGGCCATCTGGCGATCCTGCCGTACCCGGCGCGCTACGAGCAGGTGTGGCCGCTGCCCGGCGGCGGCGACTACACGGTGCGCCCGATCCGCCCCGACGATGCGCAGATGCTGCAGGACCTGGTGCAGCGGCTGTCGCCCGAGAGCCGCTACTTCCGCTTCGTGTCGTCGATCGAGGAATTGCCGCCGAGCATGCTGGCGCGCTTCACGCTGATCGACTACGACCGCGAGATGGCGCTGGTGGCGGTGCACAAGCAGCGCCATGCCGGCGCCGATGGCGAGATCAGCGAGACCGAACGCATCATCGGCGTGTCGCGCTACATCACCAACCCCGACCAGACCAGCTGCGAGTTCGCGCTGCTGGTGGCCGACGACTTCGCCGGCAAGGGCCTGGGCTCGCGGCTGATGGAAAGCATCATGGATGTCGCGCGCGACAAGGGGCTCGCCGAGATCGACGGTCTGGTGCTGAAGAACAACAGCGGCATGATGAAGCTGATGCGCAGCCTGGGCTTCGTGGTCAAGCGCCACGACGAGGACCCGGACTTCAACCTGGTGACGCACGCGCTGTAGGTGCATGCGCCGCCCGCGCGGCTGCGGGGGGTCAGTGCAGTTCGAGCTCGGCCTCGATCTCCACCGGGATGTCGAACGGCAGCTCGGCCATGCCGACCGCGCTGCGCGCATGCGCGCCGGCCTCGGCGCCGAACAATTCGAGGACCAGGTCGGAAAAGCCGTTGACCACCGCCGGCTGCCGGTTGAAGCCGGCAGCCGAATTGACCATGCCGAAGACCCGCAGCCAGCCGGCGATGCGGTCCAGGTCGCCGAGCTCACGCTGCAGGCTGCCCAGCATCGACAGCGCCGTCAGCCGCGCCGCGGCATAACCCTGCTCGACCGTGAGCTCGCGGCCCAGCTTGCCCAGCGGCAGCGCCAGGGCGCCGTCGGCGTGCTGCGGCCCGTGGCCCGAGACCAGCGCGCGCCGGCCGGCCACGCGCACGAAGGCGAAGGGCAGCCGCACGCCCGGTGGCGGCAGCAGCGGCGGCGGCAGCCGCAGGCCGAGGGCCTGCAGGCGGGCTTCGATCCTGGCCATGGCATGCGCTCCTTCAGGGCTTGTCGACGAAAGCGGTGTGGGACGCACCGCGAAAGTCGGTCGGCTCGGCCTGGCCTCTGGCCCGCGCCTTGTCGCGCGCGAGCTGGTGGTTCATGTCGGCCGGCACGAACCGCGCCGGCTTGCCTGCCGCGCGCGCGGCGCGCAACTCGTCGCGCGCGACCTCGCCGCCACCGATGCCGACCAGCTCGCGGCTGTTGGCCACGATCGCCGCCGAGGTCGGCGCCAGCCGCGTCGAGCCCGGCAGCCGCCCGCCCCAGGTGGTGTCGCGCACGAAGAACACCTGGTCGACGCAGGGCGACAGCGCCTCGCCGCCGTCGCGCGCCAGCGTCGAGACGATGCCCAGCGTGACGAAGCCGCGGGCTTTGGCCAGCGCGTAGACCGCGCCGATGCCGGCGGCCGTGCCGCCGATGTTGACCATCGTCTTCGCCGGGTCGTGCCGGGCGAGCACCTGCTCGGCGGCGGCGCGCAGCGCGGCCTCGTCCTCGTAGCCGGCGCCGGAAAAGCCGACGAAGGTCAGCACTGCCATGCCCTGGCTGCGCACGAAGGCGCCGATGTCCTGCGACGTGGCTTCGCGCGTGAGCGGTGTTGCCGTGCAGGCCAGCGCCCATGCCGGCAGGGCCGCCAGCAGCGAGCAACCGCCCCGGGCCAGCGCGCGGCGCCAGCCGCGGCGGGGGGTGGGAGGCCAACGTACGGCCATGGCCTTCAGTGCCGCAGGGCGGCGATCTGCCGGTCGTGCACGCCCGACAGCAACAGCAGCGCGCTGCTCCCGCCGAGCAGCGCCATGAACATGTCCGACTGCGTGTCCCAGGGGTCGCCCTGGGTGCCGAGGAATTCGTCGGCGCCCTGGCCCAGCGCCAGCGCGGCGGCCCACTCGATCAGCTCGTAGCTGGCGCTGATGGCCAGCACCACGCACAGCACCAGGAAGGCCAGCATCCTGCGGCCCTGGACATGGTTGCCGCGCAGCAGGATCTCGCGCGCCGCCAGCGCCGGCACGAAGCCCTGGAAGAAGTGACCGATCCTGTCGTAGGGGTTGCGTTGCAGGCCGAGCAGCTCCTGCAGCTGGAAGCCCAGCGGCACGCGCGCGTAGGTGTAGGCGCCGCCGAGCAGCAGCACGCCGGCATGCACGAAGATGCACAGGTACAGCAGCGTCGTCAGCCGCCAGCGCCCGGCGGTGGCCCACAGCAGCGGCAGCACGACGAGCACCGGCATCACCTCCAGCCACCAGGTCAGCCGGTCGTAGGGGCGCAGGCCGGAGGCGACCAGCAGCCCCAGCACCACGGCCGATCCGATCGGCAGCCAGCGGTTGCGGGTCGCGCTCATCGTGTCGGTCGGCCGCGCGGGCGGTTAGGGGTGGCGTTCATCAGCGGGCATGCGGCCGGGCCGGCACATCGTAGCCGAGCGTTCCAGGCGCTGCGGCTCTGCGATGATCGCCGCCATGCCCGCCTGGCCCGTACCCCTGCTTGCCGCCGCGGCCGCCGCCTGCGGCGCGCTGGCCATCCTGTCCGCCCCGTGGGGCCTGGGCCAGCCGTGGCTGAACTTCGTCTTCAAGCCGCTGACCACGCTGCTGATCATCGTCTACGCCTGGCCGCGCGGCCGCAGCCGGCCCGCGGTGCGGCGCTGGGTGCTGATCGGGCTGGGACTGTCGTGGTGCGGCGACGTGGCGCTGCTGTGGCCGCGGCAGGGTTTCCTGCCGGGGCTGGTGAGCTTCCTGCTGGCCCACCTGGCCTACCTGCGCGCGTTCACGCGCGACGGCGTGCGCCTGGCGGCGCGGCCGCTGCCCTTCGTGCTCTACGGCGCGCTGGCCGCGCTGATCCTGTGGCAGCT
>DAORHX010000370.1:0-4155 GCA_035438245.1 Rubrivivax sp. | reverse complement strand
TGACCGGCGTGAAGCCCAAAGCGCCGCCGATCGGGAAGCCGATGATCGCCACCGCGCGCCCTTCGCGCACCGGCGCATCGCTGCCCAGCGGCAGCGGCGGCAGCGGCGCACCGTCGATCTGCAGCAGCGCCAGGTCGTGCGCGCGGTCCTGGCCGAGCACCTTGGCCGCGCGCAGCCGGGTGGCGTCGTCCGCCGCGCCGGGCACGACCACGGCCAGCGTGCCGTCGGTGCCGCCGGCGGGAATCACCTCGGGCAGCACGTGCGCGTTGCTGATCACCAGGTTGCCCGCTCCGACGACGAAGCCGCTGCCGCGAAAGCGGAAGCGCGGGTTGTCGGTGGGCTTGAAGGTGCCCAGCGCCACCACCGATGGCTTGGCCGCGGCGATCACGTCCTCGAGCGCTGCGGTGCGCGCCACGGGCGCGGCGCCGAGCCCGAGCGCCGCGCCCCCCAACCGCAGCAGCACGCGGCGGCGCCCGGCGCAGGGGCTGCCACTCACAGCGCGAAGATCTTGCCCGGGTTCATGATGTTCTTCGGGTCGAGCGCGCACTTGATCTGCCGCATCATCTGCACCGCGCCGTCCCCCGCTTCCTCGACCAGGAAGCCCATCTTGTGCAGGCCGATGCCGTGCTCGCCGGTGCAGGTGCCTTCGAGCGCGATCGCGCGCTTGACCATGCGTTCGCTCATGCTTTCGGCCAGGGCACGCTGCGCCGCATCGCCGTCCTTCACCAGATAGGCGAGGTGGAAATTGCCGTCGCCGACATGGCCGACGATGTAGTACGGCAGCCCGGTCGAATCGGCTTCGGCCACCGACGCGTCGATGATCTCGGCCAGCCGCGAAATCGGCACGCAGGTGTCGGTGGTCACCGTGCGGCAGCCGGGGTTCGTCTGCATGCCGGCGAAGTAGGCCTTGTGCCGCGCGGTCCACAGCCGCGTTCGCTCCTCGGGGGTGCTGGCCCATTCGAAATCCTCGCCGCCGGCATCGGCGGCGATCGCCTGCACGGTTTCGGCCTGCTCCTTGACCGATGCCTCGCTGCCGTGGAACTCCATCAGCAGCATCGGCGATTCGCGCAACCCCAGCTTGCTCTGTGCATTGACCGCGCGCACCGCGTTCACGTCCAGCAGCTCGCAGCGCGCGATCGGCACGCCCATCTGGATGGTCTGGATGGTCGCATCGACCGCGGCGCCGATGCTCGGGAAGTGGCAGATCGCCGCGCTCACCGCCTCGGGCAGCGGATACAGCTTCAGCGTCACTTCGGTGATCACGCCGAGCGTGCCTTCGCTGCCGACGAAGAGCCGGGTCAGGTCATAGCCGGCCGAGGACTTGCGCGCACGCGTGCCGGTGCGGATGACCTCGCCGCCGGCGGTGACCACCGTCAAGCCGAGCACGTTCTCGCGCATCGTGCCGTAGCGCACCGCGTTCGTGCCGCTGGCGCGTGTGGCGGCCATGCCGCCCAGGCTGGCGTTGGCGCCAGGATCGATCGGGAAGAACAGGCCGCTGTCCTTGATCTCGCGGTTCAGCTGTTCGCGGGTCACGCCGGCCTGTACGGTCACCGTCAGGTCCTCGGCATTGAGACGCAGCACCCGCGTCATGCCGGAGACGTCGACGCTGACGCCGCCCTGCACGGCCAGCAAATGGCCCTCGAGCGACGAACCGGTGCCGTAGGGGATGACCGGCACCGCATGTGCGGCGGCCAGCCCCAGCACGGCGGCCACGTCTTCGGTGCTGTCGCAGAAGACCACGACCTCGGGGGGTGTCACCGGAAAGGGCGACTCGTCGCGGCCATGCTGCTCGCGCACCGCCGCCGCGGTCGAGCAGCGTGCGCCGAAGCGCTGCTGCAATGCGGCGAGCATCGCCGCCGGTACCGGTCGCGCTTCGAAAGCGGGCCACGCTGGGGACGGGATGGGCGCGTTCATGGCGTGCACTCCTTCGCTGCGGAGCGGAAGATTCTAGGCAGTGCGGCAAACTGGCGCTGCCGTGTCGAGCAATTCCGCGCTTGGCGCCACGCGCGCAATGCGACGATGGCAGCATCGACGTACCGCCTTGCAGGCCGCAGCCCCATGACGCAGCGCACCATCATCCCCAACCGCGGCGAGTTCATCGACGCGCTGCAGGTGCTGCGCAAGGGCCGGGTGCTGGTGCGCGTCAGCGACATCAGCGGCGGCTGCATGCTCGACGGCGCGCCGCTGTACAGCGCGCACCGCACGCTGCTCGACTACGGGCTGGTGCGCGAGTTCGACAACCCGCACGGCTTTCCCAGCGTGCGCTACTACCGGCTCAGCGAACGCGGCCGCGACTTCGCCGAGCGCGCCTGCGAGAACTGGCGTCGGCGCCCGCTGCTGCAGCGCCTGGCCGTCAGGCTGGCGGGCTGAAGCCGCCTCAGAAGCCGACGCTGGCGTTCGGCACGTCCACGCGCACCATCGGCCGGCGCAACGCTCCGGCGACGGCGCGCGCGTAGTCGGCGGCCCAGGCGGCGTCGGCGAAGCCCTGCAGCCCCGCGCCTTCCGCGACGGCCAGCACCATGTCCGCCAGCAGCACCTTGCCGGTGGGCCGGGTGGGCACCCCTTCCAGCCGCAGGAACTCGCGCTCCAGCCAGCCGCGGGCCGCCTCCAGCGGCATCGCTTCGGCGGGGCGCAGCGCGATGTCGTCGCAGCCGGCAAACTTGACGAAGATCTCCTGGTGCATGGCACGCCTTCCCGTCGCAACCGCCGCACCATAGCGCGCCGGCAGCGCGTCGCGGCTGATGCGCATCAAGCCTGCGATGCAGCAGGCACAATGCCGGCACGATGGGAAAGCGGCTGACACAGATCGCCACGCGCACCGGTGACGACGGCACCACCGGCCTGGGTGACGGCACGCGCGTCGCGAAGGACCACCTGCGCGTGCAGGCGATGGGCGATGTCGACGAGCTGAACTCCAGCCTCGGCGTGCTGCTGGCCGAGCCGCTGCCGACCGAGGTGCGCGAGCTGCTGGGCAGCATCCAGCATGAGCTGTTCAACCTGGGCGGCGAGCTGTCGATCCCCGGCTACGAGCTGCTGAAGGCCGACGCCGTGCTGCAGCTGGACGAAGCGCTGGCGCACCACAACGCGGCGCTGCCGCGGTTGCAGGAGTTCATCCTGCCGGCCGGCACACGCGCAGCGGCGCTGGCGCATGTCAGCCGCACCGTGGCGCGCCGCGCCGAGCGCGCGCTGGTGGCGCTGGCCGCGCACGAGCAGGTCAACGACGCGCCGCGGCAGTATCTGAACCGACTGTCCGACCTGATGTTCGTGCTCGCTCGCGTGCTCAACCGCGCCAGGCTGGACGGCCTGGGCGGTGACGACGTGTACTGGAAGAGCGAGAAGCTGGCGCACGACGCCGGCTGAGCGGCGCCGGCAGTGGCGCGCCGGCTGAAGCCGGGCCACGCCGCGGCTTCAGCCGCGCCGCACCTTCACCGCGTCGCTGAGGACGCGCAGCACCTCGGTCGAATCGTCCCAGCCCAGGCACGCATCGGTGATGCTCTGGCCATAGGCCAGCCTGGCCGGGTCGTCCTTGCCGGCGCTGAACTTCTGCGCCCCGGCCACCAGGTGGCTCTCGACCATCACGCCGAAGATGCAGCGGCCGCCGGCCTTCAGTTGCTCGGCCACGTCGCGCGCCACGTCGACCTGCCGCTCGTGCTGCTTGCTGCTGTTGGCGTGGCTGCAGTCGACCATCAGCGTGCAGTCGAGCTTGGCGGCCTCGATCTCCTTGCAGGCCGCGGCGACATGCGCGGCGTCGTAGTTCGGTGCCTTGCCGCCGCGCAGGATGACGTGGCAGTCCTTGTTGCCGCGCGTCTCGACGATCGCCACCTGGCCGTTCTTGTGCACCGACAGGAAGTGGTGCGGCCGCGCCGCGGCCTGGATCGCGTCGATGGCGATCTTGACGTTGCCGTCGGTGCCGTTCTTGAAGCCTACCGGCGCGCTCAGGCCCGAGGCCAGCTCGCGGTGCACCTGGCTTTCGGTGGTGCGCGCGCCGATCGCGCCCCAGCTGATCAGGTCGCCGATGTACTGCGGGCTGATGACGTCGAGGAACTCGCTGCCCGCCGGCATGCCCAGGCGGTTGATCTCCACCAGCAGCTGGCGCGCGATGCGCAGCCCCTCGTCGATGCGGAAGCTCTCGTCCAGGTAGGGGTCGTTGATCAG
>DAORHX010000369.1:0-4167 GCA_035438245.1 Rubrivivax sp. | reverse complement strand
AACCACCGACACGCGGATTTTCAATCCGCTGCTCTACCAACTGAGCTACCAGGCCGGGAGCCGCGGATTATAGCCAGCGCCCCGCGCCGGCCCGGGCCTACGACGCCGCACCACGCTTGTTGCGCGTCAGGTCGACGCCGAGCTGCTTCAGCTTGCGGTACAGGTGCGTGCGCTCCAGGCCGGTCTTGTCGGCCACGCGTGTCATCGAGCCGTTCTCGCGCGCCAGGTGGAACTCGAAGTAGCTCTTCTCGAACGCGTCGCGCGCCTCGCGCAGCGGCCGGTCGAGGTTGAAGCTCTGCTCGGGTTGCGGGCCCTGCTCGGGCTGCATCTCGACCAGCCCGATCGGCCCGGCAGCGACGCCGTCCAGCACGTGCGCGACGTCGTTGCGCAACCCGGCCACCGCCGCGGCGATGCGCTGAGCAGGCTTGGCCAGCGCCTGCTCGACGGCACGCAGCAGCTTCTGCAGCGTGATCGGCTTTTCCAGGAAGGCCATCGCACCATGCTTGGTGGCCTCGACCGCGGTGTCGATCGTGCCGTGGCCGCTCATCATGATGACCGGCATCGTCAGCTGGGACGTGGCACCCCATTCCTTCAGCAGGCTGATGCCGTCGACGTCGGGCATCCAGATGTCCAGCAGCACCAGGTCGGGCCGCATGCGCTCGCGCACGGCACGCGCCTGCGCGGCGTTCTCGGCCAGCTCCACCGTGTGGCCTTCGTCGGTCAGGATCTCGGACAGCAGGCCCCGGATGCCCAGTTCGTCGTCCACCACCAGAATGATTGCCATGAGCTTTCAGTGCGCCTGCGTCGTCGTTTCGCCGTCGGCCGCAGCGGGACCCTGAGCGGACACGAACAACGAAAATGATAACGATACTCGCGCGCCCCGGGCCGCCGCGCCGTCGGCATCGCGCAGGTTGGCGATGCGCAGCGTCGCCCGATGCTCGTCGGCGATCTTCTTGACGACCGCCAGGCCCAGCCCGGTGCCCTTGTTCTTCGTCGTGACATAGGGCTCGAAGGCACGCTGCAGCACGTTTTCTGCAAAGCCGGGGCCGTTGTCGACGACGCTCAGCCGCACCGCGCGCAGCTCGCCGCCGTCGCCCAGCGCCACCGCGGTGCCGATGCGCACGAGGCCGTCGTCGCGCTCGGCCACCGCGTCCAGCGCGTTCTGCACCAGGTTGTGCACGACCTGGCGCAGCTGCGTCGCGTCGCCCATGATCAGCGGCAGCGCGTCGGCCAGTTCGGCTTGCAGGCGGCCGCGCTCCTGCTGCTCGCCGTACAGCGCCAGCACTTCGGCAACCAGCGCGTTCAGGTCCAGCGCCGTCAGCTGCGCGGCCGGCAGCCGCGCATAGTCGCGGAACTCGTTGACCAGCTGCTTCATCGCATGCACCTGGTTGACGATGGTGGCGACCGAGCGCACGAGCAGCGCCTCGTCGCTGCCCTGCAGCTTCGGCTGCAGCTTGTGCTGCATGCGCTCGGCCGAAAGCTGGATCGGCGTCAGCGGGTTCTTGATCTCGTGCGCGAGCCGGCGCGCCACCTCGCTCCAGGCGGCCGAGCGCTGCGCCGACACGACCTCGGTGATGTCGTCGAAGACCATCAGCCGCGCGCCCGCCGCGGCGCGCTCGCCTGCCGGCGCCGGCGCGGCGTCCCCGGCATCCTGCACTTCGGCCGCGGCGCCGTCGTCGGGCAGCAGCGCGCCGCGCACCAGCAGCACCTGGGTGTCGCGCTCGCCGGGCCGCAGTTCGAAGGCTTCCTGCCAGTGGTCGCGCTCGCCGGCCTCGGGGCTGCTGGCATGCAGCTCGAAGCGCTGCCAGACGCGCTGCGCGAATTCGCCGAGCTCGGGCACCTCGTCGAGCCGGCGGCCGCGATACACCGACAGCGGCAGGCGCAGGATGCGCGTCGCGCCGGGGTTGACGGTGTCGATGTGGCCGTCACGGTCGAACACGACCACGCCGGCCGTCAGGTTGTCGAGGATGGTCTGCAGCCTGGTGCGCGCGCTTTCGAGCTGCGTCACGCCGCGCTGCACGTCCTCGCGCGCCTCGGACAGCTGCGCCGTCATGTCGGCGAACGAGCGTGTCAGCCCGCCGAGCTCGTCGCGCGACGCGAACACCGGCTTGTTGCTCAGGTCGCCGGCGGCCACCTGGCGCACGCCGTCGGCCAGCAGGATCAGCGGCCGCACCAGCTGGTTGCCGAGCAGCGCCGCCAGCAGCACCGCGCCGAACACCGACAGCACCAGCGCCAGCGTCAGCGTGCCGATGTACATGCGGCGCAGCGCGTTGCGCGCCAGCGCGCGCTGCTGGTATTCGCTGTAGGCGCTCTGCACCGCCAGCGCATCGGCGGCCAGCTGCGGCGGCACCGGCTGCACCGCCAGCAGGAAGCGCTCCTCGCCGCGCCGCAGCGAGATCTCGGTGTCGCGCACCAGCACCAGCGCGCGCACGCGTGCACCGCGCCCGGCCTGCGGCTCTTCGTCGAGCCCTTCGATCTGGCTGAACACGCGCCCCTGCCGCGCCTGGCGCAGCGCCTCTGCGCTCGGGCGCTCGGGCGCGATGGCGTCGGCGCTGCCGCCGGCGCTGATCAGGACCTGCCCGTTGCCGCCGATCAGCGCCAGGTCGCGCACGTCGAGCTGCACCCGCAGGCGCTCCAGCGCCAGCGGCGTCAGCGCCACACGCTCGTCGCCCAGCCGCTCGGCGGCCTGGCGGGTCTTCGTGCCCAGCTCTTCGACCAGCGTGTCCAGCGTGCCCTTGCCCAGCGCCAGCCCGGCGTCCAGCGCGGTGGCGACCTTGACGTCGAACCAGATCTCGATGCTGCGCGAGACGAACTGGTACGACACCGTGTAGATCACCAGCCCCGGCAACAGCCCGACGAGGGCGAAGATGCCGGCCAGCTTGGCCAGCAGCTGGGTGCCGAACTTGCCCCGCCGCTGGCGCAAGGCCAGGCGCACGAGCGCCACGCCGATGACGACGATCAGCAACCCGCCGACGGCGACGTTCAGCCAGAACAGCCAGAGGAAGTTGCGCTCGTAGAAGCCTTCGCTCTGCCCGGTCAGCGACAGCACGAAGGCGAGCACCAGCGCCGCGCCGAGCACCGCGGTGGCGGCGACCGCCCAGACCCAGCGTGCGTGGCGGTTCATGCCGCGGCGGCGCGCGCAGGGGTCATGGGCCAGCTCCGCGCTGATCGCGCTGCGGTGCCAGCGCTTTGGGGCAGCCCTGCGCGATCATCAGGCAACCTCCGCGCTGAGCGCGCTGTGTGAGCGCTTTGGAGCGGCCATGCACGCTCACGCCTTCACTCCAGGCGCAGGCTGCGCTCGACGCCCAGCACCCAGTCACCCTGGCCGCCCAGGCCGATCTGCATCGGGCTGGGCAACTGCGAGTTGTCGAGCCGGTAGCTGAATTCCAGGTAGTGGCGCGAGTCCGGGTCGAGCTGCGCCAGTTCGGCCAGTTTCCAGCGCGAACTGCGCGACACCACGCTCAGGGCCTCGGCCAGGCTGGAGAAGTTCTGGTTGAAGCCGCCGAAGCCGACGCGCCAGGTCGAGGTCAGCGGCTGGTAGGCGACGCGCCAGCTGCGCTGCACCCGCGCCACGCGCTCATCGCGCCAGTACCAGCGGCTGCGATAGAGCACCGCCTCGGCGACGAAGTAGACCGGCACGCCGCGCTGCATCGCATCCTCGACGCTCTTCGGCAGCGTCAAGCGGGCGTCGAAGTCCAGCGACAGCTCGCCGTCGTCGCGGTGCAGCTCCAGCACGGCCAGCTCGATGCCCTGCGCGCGCACCCCGGTGGTGCCGGTCACCCATAGCAGCAGCAAGAGCACCAGGCCCTGCAACAAGCTACGGCGGACCGGGTACGGGCGCATCGCGGACGGCGGTTGGAGTCTTCAGCAGCAGGGCGAGGTAGAAGCCGTCGTGCAGCACCTCGCCGGAATCGGCTTCGCCTCGATTGTCGGGCAGCGTCAGCAGGTGGCTGGGCGAGGCCGGGTGCAGTGCAGCATCCGCAGCGCCGTGGCGTTGCAAAAACGCGTCGATCTGCTGCTGGCCCTCACATTTGAAGACCGAGCAGGTGGCGTAGAGCAGCCGGCCGCCCGGCGCGAGCAGCGGCCACAGCGCGTCGAGCAGCCGCGCCTG
Source organism: Rubrivivax sp. (assembly GCA_035438245.1). Taxonomy (GTDB): domain Bacteria; phylum Pseudomonadota; class Gammaproteobacteria; order Burkholderiales; family Burkholderiaceae_C; genus Rubrivivax. Next base: position 56 of record DAORHX010000369.1, on the reverse strand, counting down.
CAGCGCCGCCAGCGCCGGCAGATCGCTGGCGCGGCGCAGCCAGCGGATGTCGGGGT
>DAORHX010000368.1:0-4177 GCA_035438245.1 Rubrivivax sp. | reverse complement strand
AGCGCCGGCAGTTCCAGGTCGAACTGCGCCGGCTGGCCGCGCGGCCCGAGCGACGCGCCGCGCGCGCGCACCGACAGCAGCACCAGCTCACCGTCGACCGGCGCGCCGACACGATAGGCCTTCGGCGCCTTGCCATCGGTGGCGATCAGCGCCAGCCCTTCGGCATTGGCCTCCGGCAGCCGCGGCGCGACCACGCCGATGAGCTTGAAGCGCGCATCGGCCTGCGGCAGCGCCGGCGTCGCCGCGGCCGGGCCCGGCGCATCGGCACCGAGCACGCGCGACAGGTCGCCCTGGAACGCGCTCGCCGTGGACACCGCGGTGGCATGCGCGGGGGCTGCGGCCGGCTGCGTCGTCAGCCGCAGCGCCCAGAAGACGAGGCTCGCGGCAACCGCGGCCCAGGTCACGAATGCGGCGATGCGCGTCAGCATGCGCGGATTATCATGCGCCGTGCCTTCCACGACGCCGTTGCCACCGATGCTTCCAACCCGCCGGCGTGCCGCCCCGACCCCCGGTTGCGTGCGCGGTTTCACGCTGATCGAGCTGATGGTGGTGCTGGTCATCATCGGCGTGCTGGCGGCGCTGATCGTGCCGAACGTGCTCGACCGCGCCGACGATGCGCGGGTCACCGCGGCGCGCACCGACGTCAACAACCTGGTGCAGGCGCTGAAGCTGTACAAGCTCGACAACCAGCGCTATCCGGGCGCCGAGCAGGGCCTCGACGCGCTGGTGCGGCGGCCCACGGCCGGCGCGCTGCCGCCGAACTGGAAGCCCTACCTCGACAAGCTGCCCAACGACCCTTGGGGCCGGCCCTACCAGTACCTGAACCCCGGGGTGAAGGGCGAGATCGATGTCTTCAGCTTCGGCGCCGATGGTGCGGCCGGCGGCGACGGCAACAACGCCGACATCGGCTCCTGGCAGTAGCCGGCTGGCCGCGGCACGCGGCTTCACGCTGATCGAGCTGATGGTCGTCGTCGCGCTGATCGCGCTGACGGTGGGCCTGGCGAGCCTGGCGCTGCGCGACCCGGCCGCCACGCGGCTGCAGACCGAGGCGCAGCGCCTGGGCGCGCTGCTCGAAGCGGCACGCGCCGAATCGCGCGCCTCGGGGCTGGCAATCAGCTGGATGCCGGCGCGCGTCGACGACGACGCGCATTTTCGTTTCGTGCGCAGCTCGGGCACGCAGGCCGCGCCGCTGGACATGCCCACCCGCTGGCTCGATGCGCAGGTGCGCGCCGAGGTGCCGGGCGGCGCCGCGGTGCAGCTCGGCCCCGAGCCGCTGATCGGCGCGCAGCGCATCGTGCTGCGTCTGGCCGACCAGCGCGTGCAGCTGGTGACCGACGGACTGGCGCCGTTCACCCTCGTCGAGGACGACGCCCGGCCATGAAGCGCGGCGCGCGCGGCTTCACGCTGGTCGAGGTGCTGGTCGCGGTGACGGTGATCGCCGTCGCGCTGGCCGCCGGGCTGCGTGCGGCCGGCGTGCTGATCGACAACTCGCAGCGCCTGTCGGACGTGATCGCCGCCCAATGGTGCGCCGAGAACCACCTGACGCAGCTGAAGCTGATGCGCCAGTTCCCCGGCATCGGCCAGACCGACTTCGCCTGCGAGCAGCTGGGCCGGCAGTACAGCGGGCGCGCGCAGGTGGCCGGCACGCAGTATGGCGACCTGCGGCTGGTGGACGCCACCGTCAGCGACGCCGCCGGCCGCCAGCTGGTGCGCCTGTCGACGCTGCTGTACCGGCCCTGACGATGCACGCGCGCGGCTTCATCGGCACGCCACGGCGCGGGTTCACGCTGGTGGAGGTGCTGGTCGCCCTGCTGATCATGGCCGTGCTCAGCGTCATGGCCTGGCGCGGCGTCGACGGCATCGTGCGCGCGCGCGACGCCAGCCAGGCGCAGCTGGACCGCAGCCTGCGGCTGAACACCGCCATCGCGCAGTGGGACCACGACCTGATGGCGCTGTTCGACACCACCGCGGTGCCCCCGCTGTCCTTCGACGGCGGCACGCTGCGGCTGGTGCGCCAGGTGGACGGCGGCGTGCGGCTGGTCGCCTGGTCGCGCCGCGGCACGCAGTGGACACGCTGGGCCGGGCCGGTGGTCACGCGCGTGGCCGAGCTGCAGGAGAGCTGGCTGCGCAGCCAGCAGCCGGACAGCGACGCCGCTGCGACGCTGGTGCTGCTGGACGGCCTGAGCGACCTGCAGATCCAGTTCTTCCGCAACAACGGCTGGTCGAACCCGCAATCCAGCGGCGATGTCGGCGACGGCGGCGTGCAGCGCGAAAGCTCGCTGTACGGCGTGCGCCTGGTGCTGGCCTTCGGCGACCAGCGGCTGACGCGCGACCTGGCGCTGGCGTCGCAGCAGCCATGAACGCCGGCCGGCCGATGTCGAGCGCACGCCGCCGCGCCAGCCGGGGCGCCGCGCTGCTGGTGGCGATGCTGGTGCTGACGCTGGTGGCCACGCTGGCCGCGGGCATGATCTGGCAGCAGGCGCGCGCCATCGGCGTGGAAAGCGCCGAGCGCACGCGCGCGCAGGCGGGCTGGATCCTGACCGGCGCGCTCGACCTCGGGCGCGTGCTGCTGCGCATCGATGCGCGCACGCCGGGCGTCGACCACCTGAACGAGGTCTGGGCGACACAGCTCGAGGAGGCCTCGCTGTCGAGCATGCTGGCGCAGGACCGCAACAACACCATCGAAGGTGCGCCCGAGGCCTTCCTCAGCGGCCGCATCCGCGACGCGCAGGACCGCTACAACCTGCGCAACCTGGTCGATGCGGCCGCGCAGAAGGTCGTGCCGGCCGAGCTCGAGGCGCTGCAGCGCCTGTGCGAGACCGCCGCGGTCGCCCCGGAAACCGCGCAGACGCTGGCCCAGGGCCTGCAGGCGGCCTGGCTCGCGCAGAAGTCCGGCGACGACACCGATGGCGGCAGCGGCGCCGCGCTGGCGCCGCAGACGCTCGAGCAGCTGAGCTGGCTGGGGCTCGATGCGCAGACCGTGCAGCGCCTGCGTCCCTATGTCGTGCTGCTGCCCGAAGCGGCGCCGCTGAACATCAACACCGCTTCGGCCGAGGTGCTGGCCGGCGTGATTGCCGGCCTCGACGTGGCCAGCGCGAAGCGCCTCGTCAACCGCAGGCCCTTCAAGACATTGCAGGACGCCGGCGCCGAACTGAAGGCCGAAGGCGCGCTCGACCCCAAGCGGCTCGGTGTCGGCTCCAGCCACTTCATCATCTCCGGTCGGCTGCGCATGGACGGTCGCGTGCTCGAGGAGCACTTGTTGGTGCGGCGCGACAACCGCCAGGTCACGCCGCAGGCGCGCTGGCGCCAGAGCCTGCAGCCCGGGCAGGACTGAAGGCGCGGCGCAGCTTCGGAAAGAACCTGTAAGTCGTTGATTTGCAAAGCGCACACCCCGTTCGTTGGTATAACTCGGCGCACTCCAGCCCAGACGATCGATGTCCGTTCTCGTGATCCTGATTCCGCCGCGCGCGCGCCTGGGCGCCCATGCGGCGGACGGCGCCAGCGTCGGGCCGCCGAGCGACGGCTACGCCTACGTGCTCAGCAGCGACGGCGTGCAGCCGACGAGCCACGGCCGCGCGCAGCCGTCGCTGCTGCCGCGCGCGGACAGCGTGGTCGCGGTGCTCGCCGACAGCGACATCAGCTGGCAGCGCATCACCCTGCCGAAGGCGCCCGCCGCGCGGCTGCGCGCCGCGCTCGGCGGGCTGCTCGAAGAGCAGCTGCTCGAGGACGACGAGGCGCTGCACCTGGCGCTGGCGCCGCATGCGCAGGCCGGCTCGCCGGTGTGGGTCGCGGCGCTGCACAAACCCTGGCTGCGCGCCGAACTGGACACGCTGGAGCGCGCGGGCCTGAGCATCGAACGTGTGCTGCCCGCCAGCTGGCCGGGCGATACCGCGCAGGGCCACTTCTTCGCAGCCGCCGGTTCGGCGGCCGAGCCCGCCCGCATCATGCTGTGCCATGCCGATGCGCAGGGCCTCGCGCTGCTGCGGCTGGAAGGCTCGCTGGCACGCTCGATGCTGCCGCAGATGAGCGCGCAGGACACGCTGTGGACCGCCGAGCCGGCGGTGGCCGCGCCGGCCGAGCGCTGGCTCGGCGCCAGCGTGCGCGTGCAGACGCAGGCCGAGCGCGCGCTGCACGCGGTGCGCTCGTTGTGGAACCTGCGCCAGTTCGACCTGGCGCC
>DAORHX010000367.1:0-4184 GCA_035438245.1 Rubrivivax sp. | reverse complement strand
GCGCACGAAGCCGCCCAGGCCGCGCACCTTCTGGTAGTCGCGGCGCTTGGCTTCGTCGTTCTGGATCGAGGCCCAGGCCTCGACCGGGCCGTGCTGCAGCCGTGCCGCACGCCAGTGCTTGAGCAGGCGGCCGCGCACCATCGGGTGCTTGACGCGGTTCGCGCTGTACAGGTACCAGCTGTAGCTGGCGCCGCGCGCGCAGCCGCGCGGCTCGTGGTTGGGCATGTCCCAGCGCGTGCGCGGGTAGTCGGTCTGCTGCGTCTCCCAGGTGACGATGCCGCCCTTGACGTAGATCTTCCAGCTGCAGCTGCCGGTGCAGTTGACGCCGTGCGTGCTGCGCACGATCTTGTCGTGCGCCCAGCGGTTGCGGTAGGCGTCCTCCCAGGTGCGGTCCTCGCCGGTGGTGACGCCGTGGCCGCCGGAGAAGTTTTCCTTGGGCAGCGAGAAGTGGTTCAGTCGATCGAGGAAGTGGCTCATGGTTGGGTCCTCAAGGATTCTTCACGTAGGCATTCTTGCGCAGGTAGAACCACCAGTTCAACACCAGGCAGACGGCGTAGAACACGGCGAAACCATACATCGCGGCCTGCGGCGTGCCGGCCTTGATCTGGTTGCCGATGACGATCGGCGCGACGAAGGCGCCGTAGGCCGCCACCGCCGAGGTCCAGCCCAGCACCGGGCCGGCCTGGCCGGGGCCGTAGATCACGCCGATGGTGCGGAAGGTCGAGCCGTTGCCGATGCCGCTGGCGAAGAACAGCACCATGAACAGGCCCAGGAAGGCGGGGAAGTACTCTTCCGGCGTGGCCGAGTGGTAGGCCTGCATCATCACCCAGCCGACCGCCACCGAGGCCACGACCATGATCGCCGAGATGATCTGGGTGACGATCGAGCCGCCCCACTTGTCGGAGATCCAGCCGCCGATCGGCCGCACCGCGGCGCCGACGAAGGGGCCGATCCAGGCGTAGGTCAGCACCGGTGGCGCGTTCGGGTTGGCCAGCGTGTGCTGCATCACGCCGTTGGCGTCGGGCTGGTGGATGACGCCGAAGATCACCTTCATCGACAGCGGCAGCGCCATCGAGAAGCCGATGAACGAGCCGAAGGTCACGATGTACAGCGCGGTCAGGCTCCAGGTGTGCTTGTTGCTGAAGATCGCGAACTGCGCCTTGACCGCGTCCTTCATCGGCCCGAAGGCGGCCAGGCGCATCACGGTCAGCGCGGCGATGATGTCCAGCGGGATCGCCACCCACATGCTGATCAGCCCCAGCCCGGTGGGCGCCGGCAGGTACAGGTACAGGCCGAGCAGCGAAGGGATGAAGGCCAGCGTGTACAGCCAGGTGATCTTGCCGAAGGCGACGATCGGGTTGCCGGTGTCGGGCGACACCGTCTTCAGGTTGTTCATGCCGAACCAGCACAGGATGCCCAGCGGCACCAGCGACAGCACCCAGGCGAAGCCGCCGTTCTGGATCCAGATCTGCGTGCCCGCCGGCACCTTGCCGAAGATCCAGCCGCTGGCCTTCTGCAGCGTCATCGGGTCACCGCTCAACGCGCCCAGCAGCGGCACCGACATGACCAGCGGAATGACGATCTGCATCGTCGTCACGCCGAAGTTGCCCAGCCCCGCGTTCAGCCCGAGCGCGGTGCCGCTCATGCGCTTGGGGAAGAAGGTGCTGATGTTGGACATCGACGAGGCGAAGTTGCCGCCGCCCACGCCGCACCACAGCGCCATCAGCTGGAAGGACCACAGCGGCCAATCGGGGTGCTGCAGCACGATGCCGGTGCCGATGGCCGGCGCCAGCAGCATCGTGGTGGTGAGGAAGATGGTGTTGCGCCCGCCGGCCAGGCGGATGAAGAACGAGGCCGGGATGCGCATCGTCGCGCCCGAGATGCCGGCGATGGCCGTCAGCGTGAACAGTTCGGCCTGGGTGAAGGGGAAGCCCAGGTTGAGCATCTCCACGGTGATGATGCCCCACATGCCCCACACCGCGAAGCCGCACAGCAGCGCGGGAATCGAGATCCACAGGTTGCGGTAGGCGATCTTCTTGCCGGTGCTTTCCCAGAAGGCTTCGTCCTCGGGGCGCCAGTCGGTGATGTCGGCACCGCGCGGGGGCGCGGTGGTGGCGGGTGTCATGATCGGGTTCTCCTCGGTGTTTCGATGGGTGGACGCGTCAGCGCGCGAACGAGCGCGAGAACGGCGCCGCGGGTGCGGCCGCGCCCATGACCTCGGTCTTGCGCACCTCGGTCCAGTACATCCAGATCAGGCTGACCCAGACCACGCCGTACATCAGCATGAAGGCGCTGGAGCGGATGCCGGTCCAGTCCATCAGCGCGCCGAACATGATCGGCAGCACGAAGCCGCCCATGCCGCCGGCCAGGCCGACGATGCCGCTGACGGTGCCGATGTTCTTCGGGTAGTCGTCGCTGATGTACTTGAACACGCTGGCCTTGCCGAAGGCCCAGGCGATGCCCAGGATGAACATCAGCGCGGTGAAGCCGTAGACGTTCAGGCCGATGTGGAAGCTCTTCGGGCCGTCCACCGTGAAGACGGTGAAGTCGGTCTGCGGGTAGCTCAGCAGGAACAGGCAGATCCAGCTGACCCACATCACCCACCAGGTGATCTGGTGCGCGCCGTACTTGTCGGACAGCCAGCCGCCGACCGCGCGCAGCACGCCGCCGGGCAGCGAGAAGCAGGCCGCCAGCAGTGCCGCGGCGCGGATGTCCAGGCCGTATTCACCGACGTAGTACTGCACCATCCACAGGCTTAAAGCCACGTAGCCGCCGAAGACGATCGAGTAGTACTGGCAGTACTTCAGCACCTTCGGGTCCTTGAGCATCTTCAGCTGGTCGCTGAACTTGGTGTTGCTGGGCACCAGGTGCGCCGGGTCGCTGGCGCTGAACATCCAGAACAGCAGCACCGTGCCGAGCATGATCGCCGCATAGACCTGCGGCACCATGGTCCAGCCGAAGGCCACGACCAGCGCCGGGGCGACGAACTTGTTGACGGCCGCGCCGGAGTTGCCGGCGCCGTACACGCCCATCGCGAAGCCCTGGCGGTTCTTCGGGAACCAGCGTGCGACATAGGGCGTGCCCACCGAGAACGAGCCGCCGGCCAGGCCGACGAACAGGCCGATGACCAGGAAGTGCCAGTACTGCGTGGCGTAGGCCATCAGCCAGATCGCCGGCACGGTGACCAGCATCAGCAGCGCCATGACGATGCGACCGCCGTACTTGTCGGTCCAGATGCCCAGCGGCACGCGGATCAGCGAGCCGGTGAGCACCGGGGTGGCGGTGAGCAACCCGAATTCGGTCGAATTCAGGTTCAGCGCCTTCTTGATCGGGATGCCGATCACGCCGAACATCATCCACACCATGAAACACACGGTGAATGCCAGTGTGCTGACGATCAGCACCGACAGGGCCTTGCGGTTGTTCTCCACGGCTTGCTCTCCCATTGGGTGGGAGTCACTGTAGGGGGCCGCGCTGCGGTGCAACATCCTTCGGCAGGCAAGGCCGGGTGCGACCGGAAGAACGATGGCCGGCATCGCCGGCCATCGTCCGAAAGAACTACCCGCGCAAGGTCGTGGGCGTGGCTTGCGCGGCATCAATGCGCGGCGGCGCCGGGCCCGCCCGCAAATCAGCTCAAGCCGTGCTCGGTCGCCACCACGGCCGCCTGCACGCGCGAGCTCAGCCCCAGCTTGCGCAGCACGTGCTGCACGTGGATCTTCACCGTGGTCTCGGCGATGCCGAGCTCGCGCGCGATCTCCTTGTTGCTGGCGCCGCGCGCGATGGCGCGCAGGATCTCGCGCTCGCGCGGCGACAGTTGTTCCAGCGGCGAGGCCGTGGCGGCGTCTTCGTCGGCGGCCGGCGCCGGCGCGGCGCCGCGCACCGCCGCCACCAGCTTGTCGGTCATCTCCTCGGCCACCACGCTGGCGCCGCGCATCGCGCGCTGGATCGCGCTGACCAGCGCATCGCCCTCGATGGTCTTGAGCAGATAGCCGCAGGCGCCGCCGCGCAAGGCCGCGGCCAGGTCGGCTTCGTCCTCGCTGACGGTGAGCATGACGATGCGCGCGTGCGGCGCGGCCTGGCGCAGCGCCGGCAGCGCGGCCACGCCGCTGACACCCGGCAGGTGGTTGTCCAGCAGGATCAGGTCGGGCTGCAGCTCGGCGGCGCGGCGCTGCGCCTGGCCGGCG
>DAORHX010000366.1:0-4199 GCA_035438245.1 Rubrivivax sp. | reverse complement strand
AACCCCCGACCTACGCCTTGTAAGGGCGCCGCTCTACCAACTGAGCTAAGCACCCTGCTCGGTGCCCGGCGCGAGGGGACTACTTCAGCGCGTCGCGCAGCGCCTTGCCGGGCTTGAACTTCGGCACCTTGGCCGCCTTGATCTTGATGGCAGCGCCGGTGCGCGGGTTGCGGCCGGTGCGCGCCGCGCGCTTGGTGACCGCAAACGTGCCGAAGCCGACGATGGTGACACTGCCGCTCTTCTTCAGCGTGGTCTTGACGCCGCCGACGATCGCATCCAACGCACGCGTCGCCGCGGCCTTCGAGATGTCGGCCTGTGTGGCGATGTGTTCGATGAGATCCGACTTGTTCATTCGGTCACCCCTCTTGCTCGGTTTTCGGAGATTTCTATGGTGGATGGTGCGCCTGGCGTCGACGCGACGGGCTCGTCGAAGAATTACAGCCGCGCGTCTAGGCAGTGTCAAGGCTGGGCGCGATTCTATTCGCAATCACCCCCCGTACGAGGGGTCCCGCGGCGTGCTTGCACCGTTGACAAGTACCAGTATGCGGCCCTATGTGCGAGCGACGACTTGCCCCAGCGCAAGGCCGATGTCGGCAGTGCCAGCGCGCCCGCCGATGTCGGCGGTGCGCGGCGCCTGCACGTCCGACAGCAGCGCCTCGATCGCACCGACGATGGCGTCGTGCGCGTCGCGGTGGCCGAGGAAGTCGAGCATCAGCGCCGCCGACCAGACCATGCCGATCGGGTTGGCGATGCCGCGCCCGGCGATGTCCGGAGCCGAGCCGTGCACCGGCTCGAACAGCGACGGCCATTGGCGGCTCGGGTTCAGGTTGGCCGACGGCGCGATGCCGATCGTGCCGGTGCAGGCCGGCCCCAGGTCGGACAGGATGTCGCCGAACAGGTTGCTCGCCACCACGACGTCGAAGGCTTGCGGCCGCTGCACGAAATGCGCAGTCAGGATGTCGATGTGGAAGCGGTCGACCGCGACATCCGGATACAGCTTGGCCATCGCGTCGACGCGCTCGTCCCAGTACGGCATGGTGATCGAGATGCCGTTGCTCTTGGTCGCCGAGGTCAGCTTGCGCCGCGGCCGGCGCATCGCCTGCTCGAAGGCGAACTTCAGCACGCGGTCGACGCCGACACGCGACATGATCGTCTGCTGCATGACGATCTCGCGCTCGCTGCCCTCGTACATGCGCCCGCCGATGCTCGAGTACTCACCCTCGGTGTTCTCGCGCACGATCAGCATGTCGATGTCGCCCGGCTTCAGCGGCTGGCCCTGGCGGTCGACCAGCGGCGAATGGATGCCCGGCATCAGCCGCGCCGGCCGCAGGTTGACGTACTGGTCGAAGTCGCGGCGGAACTTCAGCAGCGAGCCCCACAGCGACACGTGGTCGGGCACCGCCGCCGGCCAGCCGATCGCGCCGAAGAAGATGGCGTCGTGGCCGCCGATGCGTTCCTTCCAGTCGGCCGGCATCATCTCGCCGTGCTTGGCGAAGTAGTCGCAGTTGGCAAAGTCGAAAAGGTCGACCTGCAAGCCGATGCCGAAGCGCCGCGCCGCCGCATCGAGTACGCGCAGCCCCTCGGGCATGACTTCCTTGCCGATGCCGTCCCCGGCGATGACGGCGATGCGATGGGTGCTCATGTCTTCGGCTCCTGCGGTCGTTTCACGGGTTCTCGCACCACCAGCCCGACGCCCAGCGCCGTCAGCGCCAGGCCGACCAGCACCAGCGGCGTCAGCAGCTCGTCGAACAGCAGCCAGGCGAGCAGCGCGGTGCACGGCGGCACCAGATACATCAGGCTGGTGACGCGCGTGGCCGCGCCGTGCTGCACCAGCAGGTACAGCAGCGAACTGCCGCCCAGCGTCAGCGCCAGCACCGACCAGGCCATCGCGCCCAGCAGCGCCGGCGTCGCGCGCACCGCTTCGGTCTCCAGCAGCGCCAGCGGGAGCACGACGACGAACGCGGCGGCCAGTTGCACCAGGTTGGCGGTGCGCACGTCGCAGGGCGCGACGAAGCGCTTCTGGTACAGCGTGCCGATGGTGATGCTCAGCAGCGCCATCAGGCACAACGCGAAGTTCGCCGCGGTGATCTCGCCATGGCCCAGCTTGTTCCACACCACCAGCACCAGCCCGCCCAGGCCCAGCGCCAGGCCCAGCCACTGGCGCGCCGCGACACGATGCTCCTGCCCCGTGGCCGACACCCACAGCGCGGTCAGCACCGGCTGCAGCCCGACGATCAACGCCGACGTGCCGGCGCCGATGCCCAGCTTGACGGCCCCCCACACGCCGCCCAGGTAGCCGGCGTGCATGAACACGCCGGTGACCGCCAGGTGCAGCCATTGCCGCCGCCCCCGCGGCCAGATGGCGCGCGACAGCATGACCCAGGCGGCGAAGGCCAGCACCGACAGCGCGAAGCGCCAGGCGAGGAAACGCATCGGCGGCGCGTCGGGCATGCCGAAGCGCGCGACCACGAAACCGGTGCTCCAGATCAGCACGAACACCGCCGGCATCGCGGCGGCCAGGCCGGCCTGCCGCGGGGCAGGGCTCATCGCGCCTTGGCGCGGATCTCGGGCATGGCCTTGCGCATGTAGTAGATCATCGACCAGATCGTCAGCACGCAGGCGATCCAGATCAGCCCGGTGCCCCAGATGCGCGTGTCGACGACGCCGAACAGCGCGCCGTCGAACAGCAGGAACGGAATCGCCACCATCTGCGCCATCGTCTTGGCCTTGCCGACCATGCTGACCGCGACGCTGCGCGAGGCGCCGATCTGCGCCATCCATTCGCGCAGCGCCGAGATGGCGATCTCGCGGCCGATGATGACGAAGGCCACCAGCGCGTTGACGCGGTCCAGCTGCAGCAGGATCAGCAGCGCCGCACACACCAGGAACTTGTCGGCCACCGGGTCGAGGAAGGCACCGAAGGACGAGGTCTGGTTCAGCTTGCGCGCCAGCCAGCCGTCGAGCCAGTCGGTGAGCGCGACGACGATGAACAGCACCGTCGCCAGCAGGTTGCGCGTGGGCACGTCCAGCGGCAGGTAGAACACGCCGACGACCAGCGGGATCGCGATGATGCGCGCCCAGGTCAGCAGTGTCGGCACGGTGAAGAACATCGGGGCATTGTGCCGCGAGATGCGGCGGGTTCCGCCTGCGGCAGGCCGTCAGTGCAACGCGCGGTAAATGGCTTCGGCCAGCTCCCGCGAGATGCCGTCGACACCGGCCAGGTCGTCGACGCCGGCGCTGGCCACGCCGCGCACGCCGCCGAAGCGCTGCAGCAGCGCCGCGCGCTTCTTCGGACCGACGCCGGCGATGTCCTCGAGCCGGCTGCCCCCGGTGCGGACGCGCGCACGCCGCGCACGCATGCCGGTGATGGCGAAGCGGTGCGCCTCGTCGCGGATCTGCGCCACCAGCATCAGCGCCGCCGAGTCGTGCTTCAGCGCCAGCTTGGGCCGGCCGTCGGCGAACACCAGCTCCTCGAGGCCGACCTTGCGACCCTCGCCTTTCTCGACACCGACGATCAGCGACGCGTCCAGCCCCAGCTCGTCGAACACCTCGCGCGCGACGCCGACCTGGCCACGCCCGCCGTCGACCAGCACCAGGTCGGGCATGCGAACCGAATCCGGCGCGCTGCCGCTGTCCGGCCGCGCCTGCGCCAGCTTGGCGTAGCGGCGCATCAGCACCTGGCGCATCGCCGCGTAGTCGTCACCGCCGGCCACCTGCTGGATGTTGAAACGCCGGTACTGGCTGTTCTGCATGCGGTGCTGCTCGTAGACCACGCACGAGGCCTGGGTCGCCTCGCCGGCGGTGTGGCTGATGTCGAAACACTCGACGCGGAAGCGGTCCGGGTCCGGCAGCTCGATGTCCAGCGCGTCGGCCAGCGCACGCGTGCGCTCGCGCTGCGAGCCCTCCTCGGCCAGCAGCCGCGCCAGCGCCAGCTCGGCGCCGTCGGCCGCCATCTCGAGCCAGATGCGCCGCTGCTCGCGCGGCTGGTGCTGCGCGGTGACCTTGACCCCGCTGTGCTGCGCCAGCGCCTGCAGCAGGCCGGAATCGACCGGATGGCTGGTCACGAGCTGCGGCGGCACGAAGCCGTCGAGGTAGTGCTGCGCGATGAAGGCCTCCAGCACCGCCACCTCGGGATCCTTGCCCTCCTCGGCGCCCTGCCAGGCCGAGCCGTCGTCGACATGGGCCGGGAAGTAGGCACG
>DAORHX010000365.1:0-4201 GCA_035438245.1 Rubrivivax sp. | reverse complement strand
ATGCCGCTGCACATCGAGATCCTCTACAACGAATACCAGTTCGCCGCGGCCTTCGCGGTGGCCTCGCTGCTGGCGCTGCTGGCGCTGGTGACGCTGGGGCTGAAGTACGTGGTCGAGCAGCGCGTCAAGCATCAGCGGCGCGCGGTGGGTGATCGCAGTGAGTGAAACCCTTCACCGCAGAGACGCAGAGGACGCAGAGATGACGCAGAGGAAATCCGAGGTTTGTATTCTCTGCGGACCTCCGCGCCCTCTGCGTCTCTGCGGTGAATGAACCCGGGACCGCACGCAGCATGAGCATCGAGATCCGCAACCTGAACAAGCGCTTCGGCGCCACCGTCGTCTGCGACGGCCTGAACCTGGACATCCCGGCCGGCGAGCTGGTGGCGCTGCTCGGGCCGTCGGGCTCGGGCAAGACCACGCTGCTGCGCATCATCGCCGGGCTGGAAGTGCCGGACAGCGGCGAGGTGCTGTTCCACGGCGAGGACGCGACCCACACCACCGTGCGCGAGCGCAACGTCGGCTTCGTGTTCCAGCACTACGCGCTGTTCAACCACATGACGATCTTCGAGAACGTCGCCTTCGGCCTGCGCGTGCGGCCCAAGGAACGCCGGCCGGCGGAGCGCGAGATCCGCGCCAAGGTGATGGAGCTGCTGAAGCTGGTGCAGCTGGACTGGGTGGTCGAGCGCTACCCGCACCAGCTGTCGGGCGGCCAGCGCCAGCGCATCGCGCTGGCGCGTGCGCTGGCGGTGGAGCCGAAGGTGCTGCTGCTGGACGAGCCCTTCGGCGCACTGGATGCCAAGGTGCGCAAGGAGCTGCGCCGCTGGCTGCGCCGGCTGCACGACGAGATGCACGTCACCAGCGTCTTCGTCACCCACGACCAGGACGAGGCGATGGAAGTCGCCGACCGCATCGTCGTCATGAACCACGGCGCGATCGAGCAGCAGGGCACGCCCGACGAGGTCTACGACCACCCGGCCAGCCCCTTCGTGCTGCAGTTCCTGGGCGACGTCAACCTGTTCCACGGCCGCTTCGGCCACGGCCCGGGCAGCGTCGAGGCGCCGGCCGACACGCTCTACGTGCGGCCGCACGAACTGGAGATCGTCGGCCAAGCCGAGCCCGGCGCGCTGCCGGTGTCGCTGTCGCAGGTGCTGACCGTGGGCGCGCAGACGCGCATCGAGTTCAAGCGCGACGACGACGGCTCCTACGTCGACGTCGAGATGCCGCGCACCGAGTACGCTGCGCTGCGCCAGCGCCTGTCCTTGAGCAGCGGCAGCCGCGTGCACCTGCGCGCGCGGCGCATCACGCGTTTCGCGGCCGGCGCGGCGCAGCAGGAGCTGCCCGACCCGGCGGCGATGATCTGAGGAGTGACGATGGGAGTGCTGGCCATGCTCAAGACCCCACCCGGCGAAGAGAAGACGCAGATCCTGTACCACGCCTTCAGCCGCAGCGGCGGCAAGCCGCGCACCTATGCCGGCTACGTCACGCCGCAGGAGGCGCAGCGGCTGATGCAGCTGGGCGCGGCAAAGATCGTCGACCTGCGCACCGCCTTCGAACGCGAGTACGTCGGCCACGTGCCGGGCACGCTGCACGTCGAATGGCTGCCGCTGGGCTCGACCGAGCCGAACCCCGGTTTCATCGACGCGCTGCGCGCGGTGGCCGACGAGAAGGACACGCTGGTCTTCCTGTGCCGCAGCGGCAAGCGCTCGGATGCCGCGGCCACCGCCGCCGCCGCGGCCGGCTTCGACTGCGTGCTCAACGTCATCGGCGGCTTCGAGGGCGACCTCGACGAGCACGGCCAGCGCGGCAAGCTCGGCGGCTGGCGCAAGGCCGGCATGCCCTGGAAGCAGGGGTAGGCTCGCCTCGGCGCGCACGCCACTGGCCCCACTGCGCCGCGCTCACCGGCGCGATCCGCCAGCGCGGCAGGCCGCGCGACGCGCGCCGACCAGGGCTGGCCGTCCTTCCAGTGCAGCACGGCCTCGCCCGGCAGGCATGGACCCGGCATGTCCGAGCGGGCGGAACGAGCGGGCATGGCAGGTTCGCTCGCTCACACCGGGTCAGATCTCGAAGCTCGTGCCCGGCGCCTGCGCCATCGCCTGCTCGACCAGCGCGCGCGTCAGCGGCGGCGCGAAGCTGCGGATGAATTCGTAGGCGTAGCCGCGCAGGAAGGCGCCGCGGCGCACCGCCACGCGCGTCATGTTGCTGGCGAACAGGTGGCGCGCGTCGATCGCGCGCAGGCCGGTGTCGCGCGCTTCGTCGAAGGCCATCGAGGCGATGATGCCCACGCCCATGCCGAGCTCGACATAGGTCTTGATGACGTCGGCGTCCATCGCCGACAGCACCAGGTTCAGCGGCAGCCCGCGGCGGCGGAAGGCGTCGTCGATGTGCGTGCGCCCGGTGTAGCCGGGCTCGTAGGTGATGATCGGAAAGCGCGCCAGCCGCTCCAGCGTCAGCGCCGCGCCCGCGTCGGCCAGCGCATGGCCCTGCGGCACCACGACGACGTGGGTCCAGCGGTAGCTGGGCAGCGCCACCAGGCCGTCGTACTCGGCCAGCGCCTCGGTGGCCACGCCGATGTCGGCCTCGCCGGCCAGCAGCATCTCGGCCACCTGCTTCGGCCCGCCCTGATGCAGCCGCAGCACCACCTCGGGGTGGGCGAGGCTGAAGTCGCGCACCGCCGGCGGCAGCGCGTAGCGCGCCTGCGAGTGCGTGGCGGCGATGGTCAGCGTGCCGCGGCCGCTGGCGGCGAAGTCCTCGCCGGCGCGCTTCAGGTTGTCGGCTTCGAGCAGCAGCCGCTCGACGATCGGCAGCACCGCCTCGCCCGGCGGCGTCAGCCCGGTCAGGCGCTTGCCGGCACGGTGGAACAGCGCGATGCCGAGCTCGTCCTCCAGCTCGCGGATCTGCCGGCTGACCCCCGGCTGCGAGGTGTGCAGCGCCGCGGCGACGGCGGTGAGGTTGAAGCCGCAGCGGACGGTCTCGCGGACGGAGCGCAGTTGCTGGAAATTCACGGCACACCGCTTTTCGCGGCTGGCTTATGCGATTTCCGGATTATCGAGCCGCTGCGAGGGCGCCAGCGAACCCGGCCTTCCGCCACCTCGGCGCGGCGCCCGGTGGTGCCCGCGCAGCGGGCCGCCTAGCCGGCCGCGTACTTGATGCTGCAGCCGTAGGGCGCGGCGCTGGGCGTGGCCACCGGCTTGCCGGCCAGCGACTCGGCCAGCGCGGCGCGCACGAAGTTCTTCGCCGTCTTCACGTCGGCCTGGCTGGTGCTGCGCTTGTCGTCGATGCCGCCGGCGTAGACCAGCAGGCCCTGCGGGTCGATGACGTACATGTGGGGCGTCGTGCGCGCGCCGTAGGCGCGACCGACGCGGCCGCTGTCGTCCATCAGCAGCGCCGCGGGCGCGGCGCCCCAGCCCTGGTATTGCGCGGCCAGTGCCGCCGGCGCCAGGTAGTCGCCATGGCCCGGGGCGGTGGAGCTGATGCTCAGCCAGACCACCTTCTGCGCCTGCGCTTCCTTCTGCAGCGCCTGCATGTTCTGCGAGCCGTAGTGCTTGGCGACGAAGGGGCAGCCGGGGTTGGTCCATTCCAGCACCACGTGCCGGCCCTTGAAATCGGACAGCCGGACCGGCTTGCCGGCGGTGTCGGTCAGCTCGAAGGCCGGCGCCGGCTGGCCCACGGCGGCGCCCTGCGCCAGCGCCGGCGCGCCGGCGACGACGGCCAGCAGGGCGACGGCGGAACAAAGGCACTGGCGGCGTCGGGTAGCGATCGACGACGGCATCGCGGCTCCTTCAGGGTTGCAGCGTGGACAGCGCTTCGCGGACGATACGCTGGCTCAATATCTCCGGCAGCAGCAGGGGCTCCATGCCGGGGCGCAGCAGCACGTACACCGGCACGCCGTTGCGGCCGAGCCGCGCCAGCGCCTGCGTGATGGTCGCGTCGCGCCGCGTCCAGTCGGCGCGCATCAGCGCCACGTCCGCCCGCTCGAAGTCCTGCTGTATCGCCGCCGTGTCCAGCACCAGCCGCTTGTTGACCTGGCAGCTGACGCACCAGGCGGCGGTGAAGTCGACGAACACCGGCCGGCCCTCGGCCGCGAAGCGCGCCAGCTGCGCCTCGTCATAGGGCAGCCAGCGGCCTTCGGTCGTCGTCGCGGCGGCAGCGCTGCCGCCGGCGGCGGGTTCGCCGTCGAGCGACGCGGCCGGCCAGCTCCACG
>DAORHX010000364.1:0-4225 GCA_035438245.1 Rubrivivax sp. | reverse complement strand
GTCACCGGCAGTGCGCGCATGGACACCATCCGCCAGGGCGGCGAATCACTGGCCGGCCGCTACTTCGGCTGGCGGCTGCACCCGTTCTCGGTGCGCGAGCTGGTGCAAACCCAGGGACTGACTTCCGAGCAGGCCTTGCAGCGGCTGCTGCAACGCGGCGGTTTTCCCGAACCCTGCCTGACGGAGACCGACGCTGATGCCGAGCGCTGGCGAGCCCAGTACGTGACCGACCTGGTGCGCGAGGACGTGCTCGACTTCTCGCGCGTGCACGAGGTGCGCACGCTGCAGCTGCTGCTGGAGATGCTGCGCGAGCGCGTCGGCTCGCCGCTGAAGCTGTCAAGCCTGGCGCAGGCCCTGCAGATCTCGCCCACCACCGCCACGCGCTACGTGGAGATCCTGGAGGCGCTGTACATCGTCTTCCGCGTCACGCCGTGGCACCGCGACGTGGCGCGCAGCCTGCTGAAGGAGCCGAAGATCTACTTCCTGGACAACGGGCTGGTCAAGGGCGACGCCGGGGCGCGGCTGGAGAACGCGGCCGCAGCCATGCTACTGAAGCACTGCCACTACCGGCAGGATGCCGAGGGCAAGGCGGTGACGCTGCACACGATCCGCGACAAGGAGCGCCATGAGATCGACTTCGTGCTGGCCGAAGGCGACAACGTCACCGACCTGATCGAGGTCAAGCTGGGCGGCGCCACCCCGAGCGCCTTCCTGCACCGCATGGCCGAGCGCTTCGCGCCGGCGCGCGCAGTGCAGCTCGTCGCCGAACTGCGGCAGCCTGCGCAGCATGGGCGGGTGGAGGTGACGCGGCTCGGCGAGTGGTTGGCCGGACTGGCGGCGTGAGAGCCGCGTTCACGCGCCGAGGACGATGCCCGGGCCGCCTACGGCGCCGACGGCAGAAGCTATGTGCAACACCGCGGCAAGAACGACGAACTGCGCTTTTCGACGGTGGACTTCAGCGGACGGCTGTGCGTGGCCGACCCCACTGCGCTGGGCTCGGCCCTGCGTGATGGCGTCGGCCACGGCAAGGCCTTCGGCTGCGGATTGATGATGTTGCGGCCGGTCGGGTAAGCTCGATTTGCCGTGCCCGCGGAGCAATCACCATGCACACCCTGACCACCGAAGACTTGGCTCTGCGGCCCCAGCAGCTGCTGGACGACGCCGCGCGCGGCGAGACTTCGCTCGTGACCCGCGCCGGCGAGCCGGTGCTGCTGGCCGTGCCGCTGGGCGCCGGCACCAACACGCGCGAGGTGCGCCTGGAACTGGCGGCACGGCTGTACGACAGCGAGCAGATCAGCCTGGGCGTGGCCGCCCGCATCGCCGGGCTGACTTACAGCGAGATGATCGACGCGCTGGGTGCGCGCGGCATCGCCACCATCCGTCTCGAGCCTGGCGACCTGGCGCGCGAGCTTGCTGCCTTCGGCCCGTAGCGCCAGCGTAAAGGTTGTCGTCAGCGATGCGGGGCCGCTGATCTCGCTGGGCAGGCTGGACCTGCTCGCCCTGCTGCCCAAGGTCTTCGCTGTGTTCCCCACGCCCGTGGGGATGAACCGCAATGAGCCGGCCGAGGGCAGGTGGCACCTGCCCTCGGCCGGCTCAGCGCGTTCCGCGCGCTGTCCAAGACGCCGTACGCAGCCCCCATCCCGCCGCCGCGCCCTGGCCCGGCGTCCCGCGTGCCGCAGCATTCGCGCCGCATCACCCGCGGCGGGCGCATCATCACGGCTGCTCAACAAGGCGAGTCCGCCCATGCCCACCATCTTCGAAAAGCTCCTGTCCGGGGAATGGCCTTGCGCCAAGGTCTACGAGGACGATCTGGTCTTCGCCTTCATGGACGCCGGCCAGGTCAACGACGGCCACGTCATCGTCGCCACCAAGGCGCCGCGCGAGACGCTGCTCGACTGCAGCGAGGACGAAGCGGCGGCGCTGATGCGCGCGGCGCGCCGCATCGCGCTGGCAGTGCAGGCCGCCTTCGCGCCCGAGGGCATCACCGTGCTGCAGGCCAACCGCCCCGCCGGCTGGCAGACCGTGCCGCACCTGCACCTGCACGTGCTGCCGCGGTTTGCCGGTGACGGCGTCGAACTGGTCTGGCCGCGCAAGGAGCCGGGCCTCGAAAGGCTGCGCGAGCTGGCGGCGCGCATGCCGCTCTGAACACGCGCTGGCGTCGCGCCGGCACGATCAGCTGCGCCACTACCGGGTAGCGCACGTCGTCGCTGCGGTCGACGGCGCGGCCAGCCGCTATGCTTGCCGCCCGCCCATGGCCCGCATCCACATCACCGACATCGAAGCGGCCATCAACTGGTGGCGCGAGCGCTCGCCGTCGCCCGACGGCCTGCGTGCCTGCGACGAGGTGCTGGCGCTGGCCGAGGTCTATGGGCTGATGGTCTACGAGCACGAGGTCGATTGCGACGAGACGGCGCTGCCGGCAGCCGCGCAGCAGGCCTGGCTGGCCTGGTACGCGTCGACGCCGGATGCACCGTGCATCGCCATCTGCTCGACCTCGCAGGGCGACGCCGTGTGCAAGGGCTGCGGCCGCACTTTCGAGGAGGTGCAGCACTGGCAGGCCTACAGCCCGGCGCACAAGCGCGCGGTCTGGCGGCGCATCACGCAGCAGGCCACCGCCTGGCGCTTCAACCGCTATGCCGAGCGCGCGCGCCTGGCCAGCGGCATCGACCACCCGCCGCCCGACAGCTTCGGCCCCGCGGGGGGCGCGGCATGAGCCCGCCGGGCCGTCCCCAGGGCGAATACCGCAGGGCGAAGGCCGAAGGTATGCCAATGGGCGCGCCGGGCAGTCCCGGGAGTGCCGTGCCCGCGCCCGATGCCCTGCCCCCGCCGGGCTGGCGCGACTCGGTCGCGCGCATCCTGCCGCTGGCCTGGCCGGTGTTCATCGCGCAGCTGGCGGTCATCGCCTTCGGCACGGTCGACACGCTGCTGGTGGCGCGCCATTCCGCGCTCGATCTGGCCTCGCTGGCGGTCGGCTCGGCCGCCTACATCACGGTGTTCATCGGCTTCATGGGCGTGGTCGTGGCCGCCGGGCCGATCGTCGGCCAGTTCTTCGGCGCCGACAAGCTGCACGAGGCCGGGCACCAGCTGCACCAGGCGGCGTGGGTGGCGCTCGGCCTGTCGGTCGTCGGCAGCACGCTGCTCGCCTTTCCGTGGCCGTTCCTCGCGCTGTCGCAAGCCACGCCGGAGGTCGAAGCCAAGGTGCGCCAGTACCTGGCGGCGCTGGCCTTCGCGCTGCCGGCGGCGCTGCTGTTCGCCGCCTATCGCGGCTTCAACAACGCCGTCTCGCGGCCCAAGGCGGTGATGGCCATCCAGCTCGCCGGCCTGGGCCTGAAGGTGCCGCTGTCGGCCGCGCTGGTGTTCGGCGTGCCGAGCCTGGGCGTGCCCAGCCTGGGCGTGCTCGGCTGCGGCATCGCCACCGCCGTGGCCATGTGGCTGCAGGTGGCGGCAGGCCTGTGGGTGCTGCGGCACGGCCGCTTCTATGCGCCGTTCGCGCTCGGCACCCGGCTGCGCGCGCCGGACCGCCGGGCCATCGCCGTGCAGCTGCGGCTGGGCATCCCGATGGGCCTGTCGATCCTGATCGAGGTCACCGGCTTCTCGTTCATGGCGATCTTCATCGTGCGCCTGGGCGCCACGCCGGTGGCCGGGCACCAGCTGGCGGCGAACCTGGTGTCCATCCTCTTCATGCTGCCGCTGGCGCTGGCCAACGCCACCGGCACGCTGGTGGCGCAGCGCATCGGCGCGCGCGACCCGCATGCCGCGCGGCGCATCGGCTGGCACGGGCTGCAGCTGGGCGTCGGCATCGCCGCGGCGGTCGGCGCACTGGTCTACGCGCTGCGCCACGGCGTGGTGCGGCTGTACACCGACGATGCGGCGGTCGTCGCCGCGGCGCTGCCGCTGCTGGCCTGGGTGGCGCTGTTCCACACCGCCGATGCGGCGCAGTGCGTGGCCTCGTTCGTGCTGCGCGCGTACCGCATCGCCACGCTGCCGATGGTCATCTTCGCGCTGTCGCTGTGGGGCGTGGGCCTGGGCGGCGGCTACGTGCTGGCCTTCGACCTGAGCGGCCACACGCCGCCGGCGCTGCACGGTGCGCGCGGCTTCTGGATGGCCAGTACCAGCGGGCTGGTGCTGGCCGCGCTGGCGCTGTCGCTGCTGCTGTGGTGGGTGCTGCGGCGCCAGTCGCGGCTCACGCCGCCGCCACGAAGCTGACGCCGGCAGCGGCCAGCGC
>DAORHX010000363.1:0-4234 GCA_035438245.1 Rubrivivax sp. | reverse complement strand
GCGAGGCATGCGCCGCAGGTCTTCAGCCTGGGCGGCGGCCACGGCAGCGCGAAGGCCGCCGACGGCCCGGCGCTGATCGACGACCACACGCCCACGCCCGCGCATGCCCGCTTCTCGCGCGCGCAGCTGGCCAAAGTGCTGGCCGCCGGGCTGGCGCTGTGGCTGCTGGGCATGGCCGCGCTGCTGCTGGTGCACGGCGGGCAAGGCACGCTGACGCAGATGGGCTGGTTCTTCACCAAGGCGGCCTTGCTGACCTTCGGCGGCGCCTATGCGGTGCTGCCCTACGTCTTCCAGGGCGCGGTGGAGACGCACCAGTGGCTGAGCGCGACGCAGATGATCGACGGCCTGGCGCTGGGCGAGACGACGCCGGGCCCGCTGATCATGGTGGTGGCCTTCGTCGGCTTCGTCGGCGGCTGGACCCAGCAGGTGCTGGGGCCGGACGCGTTGTTCCTCGGCGGCGCGCTGGCGGCCACGGTGGTGACCTTCTTCACCTTCCTGCCGTCCTTCGTCTTCATCCTCGCCGGCGGTCCGCTGGTCGAGGCCACGCACGGCAAGCTCGGTTTCACCGCGCCGCTGTCGGCGATCACCGCCGCCGTGGTCGGCGTGATCCTGAACCTGGCGCTGTTCTTCGCCTGGCACGTGCTGTGGCCGCGGGGTTTCGACGGGCCCTTCGATGTTGTCTCGGCGCTGATCGGCCTGGCCGCGGTGCTGTCGCTGTTCCGCTTCAAGGTCGGCGTGATGCCCTTGCTGGCGGCCTGTGCCGCCCTCGGACTGGCGCTGAGGCTGGTGCTGAACGGCGGGTCGACATGAGCCAATCACATCGGCCTGCCAGCCGAACGGGGCTGAACTACGAGCGGATGTAGTTTTCCAGCTGCGCGATCGTCTCCTCGTGGTCGGCAATGATGTCGTCGAGGATGTCGCGGATGGAAATCATGCCCACCACGGTGCTGCCGTCCAGCACCGGCAGGTGGCGGATCTTCTTCTCGCTCATCAGCGCCATGCACTGGCTCGTCGTCGTCCGCGGCGTCACGTACAGCACGTCGCGCGTCATGATGTCCTTGACCCGCGTGTCCTTGGAACTGCGCCCCTGCAGCGCGATCTTGCGCGTGTAGTCGCGTTCGGACAGCACGCCGACCAGGCGGCCCTGGTCCATCACCATCAGCGCGCCGACCTCGTATTCGGCCAGCAGCTGCAGCGCCTCGAATACCGTGTCGTCGGGCCGCGCATGCCACAGCGTGCCTTCACGACCCTTCAGCAGTTGGGATACGAGTTTCATCGCGGCCTCCGTTCGCCCGGCATTGATTCAGGTACAAAGCCTACACAATTGTGCGGTCCGGCGCCATGACGTCGGACCATGCCGCTAGGAGACACGCCATGACCTCGTCGCCCACCCAGGCCTTCCGCGAAGCGCGCGACTTCCTGCTGGCGCAGCGCGGCCGCCACGACGCCGCACTGGCCGGCTTCCGCTGGCCGCAGCTGCAGCACTTCAACTGGGCGCTGGACTGGTTCGACGTGCTGGCGCGCGACAACCACACGACGGCGCTGTGGCTGGTCAACGACGACGGCAGCGAAACACGCCTGAGCTTCGCGCAGATGGCCGAACGCTCGAACCGCGTCGCCAACTGGCTGCGCGGCCGCGGCGTGAAGCGCGGCGAGCGCATGCTGCTGATGCTCGGCAACGTGGCGCCGCTGTGGGAGATCACGCTGGCGGCGATCAAGCTCGGCGCGGTGGTCAGCCCGGCGACCACGCTGCTGTCGGCCGACGAGCTGCGCGACCGCGTGCAGCGCGGCGACATGCGCCACGTCATCGCCGACGCCGCCGGCGCGGCGCGCTTCGCCGACGTGCCCGGCGACTACACGCGCACCCTCGTCGGCGCCAGCCTGGACGGCTGGGCCGACTACGCGCAGGCCGATGCCGCCTCGGGCGAATTCCAGCCCGACGGCGCCACACAGGCCGACGACCCGCTGCTGCTGTACTTCACCAGCGGCACCACGGCCAAGCCGAAGATGGTGCTGCACACGCAGCAGAGCTACCCGGTGGGCCACCTGACGACGATGTACTGGCTGGGGCTGAAGCCCGGCGACGTGCACCTGAACATCAGCTCGCCCGGCTGGGGCAAGCATGCGTGGAGCAGCTTCTATGCGCCGTGGAACGCCGGCGCCACCATCTTCGTGCTCAACCAGGCGCGCTTCGACGCCCGGTTCACGCTCGATGCCGTCGTGCGCTGCGGCGTCACCTCGCTGTGCGCGCCGCCCACCGTCTGGCGCGTGCTGATCCTCGAGGAGCTGGCGAACTGGAAGGTGCGCCTGAGCGAAGTCATCGGCGCCGGCGAACCGCTGAACCCGGAAGTGATCGAGCGCGTGCGCGCCGCCTGGGGCCTGACGCTGCGCGACGGCTATGGCCAGACCGAGAGCACCTGCATGGTCGGCAACCCGCCCGGGCTGGCGGTGCGCGCCGGCTCGATGGGCCAGCCGATGCCCGGCTACCGCATGGTCCTGCTCGATGCCGACGACCGCGAATGCGACGAGGGCGAGCTCGCGGTCAAGCTGCAGCCCACGCCGACCGGCATCATGGCCGGCTACGCCGGTGACGACGAGAAGACGCAAGCCGCGCTCGGCGGCACCTACTACCGCACCAGCGACGTCGCCAGGCGCGACGCCGACGGCTACCTGTGGTACGTCGGCCGCGCCGACGACGTGTTCAAGGCCAGCGACTACCGCATCAGCCCCTTCGAGCTGGAAAGCGCGCTGCTCGAGCACCCGGCCGTGGCCGAGGCCGCGGTGGTGCCCAGCCCGGACCCGATCAAGCTGGCCGTGCCGAAGGCCTATGTCGTGCTCAAGCCGGGGCAGCCGCCGACACGCGAGACGGCGCTGGACATCCTGCGTTTCCTGCGCGCCAACCTGAGCCCGTTCAAGCGCATCCGGCGCATCGAGTTCGCCGAGTTGCCGAAGACCATCTCCGGCAAGATCCGCCGCGTGCAGCTGCGCCAGGCCGAAGACGAGCGCCATGCGCGCGGCGAGCGCGCGGCGGCCGAATTCTGGGAAGACGACTTCCCCGAGCTGAAGTGAAGGCCCGACTGCACGCCTGGATCGGCGGCGCGCTGCTGGGCTTCTGCCTGCAGGCTTGCGCCTTCGACCTGCAGGGCCACCGCGGCGCGCGCGGGCTGGCGCCGGAGAACACGCTGCCCGGCTTCGCGCTGGCACTGTCGCTCGGCGTCAGCACGCTGGAAACCGACATCGCGGTGACGCGCGACGGCGTGCTGATCATCTCGCACGACCCCGCGCTGAACCCCGACATCACGCGCGGCCCCGACGGCCAGTTCCTGAGCAGCCGCGGGCCGGTGATCTGGCACACCGACTTCGCCGAACTGCAGCGCTACGACGTCGGCCGGCTCAAGCCCGGCACGCGCTACGCTGAACAGTACCCGCAGCAACAGCCCAGCGACGGCGCGCGGCTGCCGAAGCTGGACGAGCTGTTCGCGCTGGTGAAGAAGTCGGGCAACAGCGACGTGCGGCTGGCGCTGGAAATCAAGATCAAGCCCGATGCGCCCGACGAGACGCTGGCGCCCGAGCCCTTCGCGCGCGCGCTGGTCGATGCGGTGCGCGCCGCCGGGCTGGCGCAGCGCACGACGATCCTGTCCTTCGACTGGCGCGCGCTGCAGGCGGTGCAGAAGCTCGCCCCCGAGATCGGCACCGTCTACCTGTCGATCCAGCGTCCGAACTTCGACAACATCGGCGCCGACAAGCCCGGCGCGTCGCCGTGGACTGCCGGCATCGCCTACGCCGACCACGGCTCGGTGCCGAAGATGATCAAGGCCGCCGGCGGGCGCATCTGGTCGGCGCAGCATGCCGACCTGGACGCCGCCAAGGTCAAGGAGGCCCAGGCACTGGGGCTGACGGTGCTGGCCTGGACCGTCAACGACCCGGCGCAGATCAGGCGGGTGATGGACCTGGGCGTCGACGGCATCGTCAGCGACCGGCCCGACCTGGTGCGCGCCGAGATGCAGCGCCGCGGCATGGCGCTGCCGAAGCCGACGCCGGTGCAGCCCTGACGCAGCCGGCGGCGACGCCGATGCTGCCTGCCCTGGATCAAATCTCCGCGAACTCGCCCGCCAGCCAACGCTCGCGCAGCTTGAACTTCTGGATCTTGCCCGAGCCGGTCAACGGGAAGGCCTCGACCTCGAACCAGTGTTTCGGCGTCTTGTGCGGCGCCAGGTGTTCGCGCATGTAGGCG
>DAORHX010000362.1:0-4236 GCA_035438245.1 Rubrivivax sp. | reverse complement strand
TGCCGCGCCGGCTCTTCACACGGACAGCGGACTTCTGAAATTCCGCTTTGCGCCGGCACCAGCAAGCCGCAAGCCGCAAGCTGCGCGTTCAGCGCGGCAACAGCAGCCGCAGGCTGCCCTGGCGCGCCCAGGCGTCGGCCTCCTCGCGCAGCAGGTGCAGCGTGCGCGGGTTTTCCTGCGCCCAGGCGGCGCTGTAGTCGAGCCGCGCGCCGCGCTCGTCGTGCTTCAGGCGCAGCGCGCGCGTGTCGATCGCGCCGCGCGCGTGGCACTTGATCACGGCCAGCCGCAGGCACAGCGCCTGCCGCGCGAACTGCATGTTGGCCAGCGTCGGCTCCAGCTTGCGCAGCCCGCCGCGCTGGCCCAGCACCAGCTCGCTGACGCGCCGTTGCTGGCTTTGCGAGAACCCCGGCGCATCGACGTTGGCCACCAGGTAGGCGCTGTGCCGGTGGTGATCGTGGTGCGACACCATCTGCCCGATCTCGTGCAGGTCGCAGGCCCAGCCGAGTTCGCGCTGACTCTCGTCGAAGGCGTCGGTCTCGTCGGCGACCGCTGCGTACAGCGCCTGCGCCAGCGTGCGCACGCGCAGCGCCTGGTCGGTGGCGACGGCAAAGCGGGCCTGCAGCTCGCGCACCGATTCGTCGCGCACGTCCTCGGGGTGTGCATGGCGCAGCGCTTCCAGGCGCTCGCGCAGGTCGATGATCACGCCCTGGCGCAGCGCGCCGCGCGCCGGCGCCAGGCTGGCGATGCCGAAATGCGTGGCCAGCGTGTACAGGATCGCCAGCCCGCCGGGCAGCACCGCGCGCCGGTCGGCACGCAGCGCGGGCCAGCGCAGCTTGTCGATGTGACCGGCATCGATGCAGCCGGCGATGCACCAGCGCAGCCCCTCCGGCGTGATGCGCCCGTCGCTGACGCCGTTGGCGGCGAGCAGTTGCGACACCGCGCCGACCGTGCCCGACGAACCGAGCGCGTGCTGCCAGCGCTGCGGCGCGAACGGCTGCAGCGCTTCTTCGAGCTCGGCGCCGGCGGCGATCTGCGCGGCACGGAAAGCCTGCTCGCTCAGGCGGCCGTCGCCGAAGAAACGCATCGACAGGCTGACGCTGCCGACCTGGAACGACTCGGCGAGCAGCGGCGTGCGCCCCTGGCCGAGGATCATCTCGGTCGAGCGCCCGCCGATGTCGACGACCAGCCGCGTCGCATCCGACGGCTGCAGGTGCGACACGCCGGCGTAGATCAGCCGCGCCTCCTCGCGCCCGGAAATGACCTCGATCGGATAGCCGAGCGCGGCTTGCGCGCGCACCAGGAAGGCATTGCGGTTGCGCGCCTCGCGCAGCGTCTGCGTGGCCACCGCGCGCACCTGGCTCGGCGCGAAGCCGGCCAGCCGTGCGGCAAAGCGCTGCAGGCATTCGAGCCCGCGCTGCACGGCCGCCTCGGTCAGCATGCCGTCGGCGTCGAGCCCGCCGCCCAGGCGCACCGTCTCCTTCAGGTAGTCGATGCGGCGGTAGCGGCCGTGCTGCAACTGGCCGATCTCGAGCCTGAAGCTGTTGGAGCCCATGTCCACCGCCGCCAGCGGGCCGGACAGGAGGGGCGGTGGGCTGCGCATGACACGATTGTGCCCACCTTGCCGGCGCCGCCGCTCCGGCCGCGCCTTCCTACAATGCCGCGCTTTCACAGCCGGGAACCGTGGACATGCTGCAGCAGCAATTCGACAGCCTCGTGCCGCAACGCGACTTCAACCGGCGCGACTTCGTGCGCACCTCGCTGGGCAGCGGCTTTGCCGCGGCGGTGCTGCCGGTGGCGGCGCAGACGACGATCCGCACCGACAGCGAAGGCCTGCTGGCCGGCGAGGTGACGATCCCCGTCGGCGCCTTGCAGATGCCGGCCTACCGCGCCGCGCCGCTGGGCCGGCGCAACGCGCCGGTGGTGCTGGTGGTCAGCGAGATCTTCGGCGTGCACGAATACGTCGCCGATGTCGTGCGGCGCCTCGCCAAGCGCGGCTACTTCGCGGTGGCGCCCGAGCTGTTCGTGCGCCAGGGCGATGCGAAGTCGTACACGCAGATCCCGCAGCTGCTGAGCGAGGTCGTGTCGAAGGTGCCCGACGCGCAGGTCATCGGCGACCTCGACGCGACCGTGGCCTGGGCCGGGCAGCAAGGGGCGCGCGCCGAGCGGCTGGGCATCACCGGTTTCTGCTGGGGCGGGCGCGTCGTCTGGCAGTATGCGGCGCACAACCCTGGGCTGAAGGCCGGCGTGGCCTGGTACGGGCGGCTGCAGGGCAACGTCGGCTCGCTCAACCCGAAGCGCGCGATCGATCTGGTCGGCGCGCTGAAGGCGCCGGTGCTCGGCCTGTACGGCGGCCAGGACGGCGGCATCCCGGTCAGCTCGGTGGCGGCGATGCAGGAGGCGCTGGCGCACGGCAGCGCAGCGGCGCGGCGTTCGAGCTTCGTCGTCTTCCCCGAGGCGCCGCACGCCTTCCATGCCGACTACCGGCCCAGCTACCGCAAGGCCGCGGCCGAGGAAGGCTGGCGGCTGGCGCTGCAGTGGTTCGAGGACCACGGCGTCGCCTGAGCGCCGTCGATGGTGCTGACCTACATCGTGCTCGCCACGCTGGCGGGCGGGCTGCTGTCGGTGCTCATCGCCGCCAGCCTGACGCTGGGCGTGCTGGCGCGCCTGGTGCAGCAGCTGGTCAGCCTGTCGGCGGGGGTGCTGCTCGGCACGGCGCTGCTGCACGTGCTGCCCGAGGCCTTCGACAGCCCGGTGGACACGCACGCGCTGTTCGTCACGCTGCTCGGCGGGCTGCTGTTCTTCTTCCTGCTGGAAAAGGCCGAGCTGTACCGGCACACCCACCATCACGAAGGCGACGGCCATGCGCACCACCACCACTTCGACGCCGAGCAGGCCGGCCGCGGCGGCTGGAGCGTGCTGGTCGGCGACAGCATCCACAACTTCTGCGACGGCATCATCATCGCCGCCGCGTTCCTCACCGACACCAACCTCGGCCTGGTGACCGCGCTGGCCATCGTCGCGCACGAGATCCCGCAGGAAGTCGGCGACTACATCGTGCTGCTCAATGCCGGCTTCTCACGCACGAAGGCGCTGCTGTTCAACGCGCTGTCCGGCCTGGCCGCGGTGGCCGGTGGCGTGATCGGCTACTTCGTCGTCGGCCCGTGGGAACAGCTGTTCCCGTTCCTGCTGGTGGCGGCGTCGAGCAGCTTCATCTACGTCGCCGTCGCCGACCTGCTGCCGCAGATGCAGCGACGGCTGCCGTGGCGCGACACGGCCTCGCAACTGGCCTGGCTGGCCGTCGGCCTGGGGATGGTGGTGCTGGTGCGGCAGCTGCTGCACGCGCATTGACGGCGTGCCGGCGCTGCCTGCGTCGGGCGCCTACTTGATGACGAGCACCGGAATCGCCGAGTGCGTCAGCACCTTCTGCGTCTCGCTGCCGAGCAGCAGCGCCGACAACCCGCGGCGGCCGTGCGAGGCCATCACGATCAGGTCGCAGTTCTGCGCCTTCGCATGGTCGAGGATGGCCTCCCACGGGTGCAGCGCCTCGACCGTGTGCGCCTGGCAGGTGACGCCGGCGGCGCCCGCCAGGGCGACCACCGCCTTGACACGCTCGGCGGCGATGCGCTCCTGCGCGTCGTAGAACTCCTGCGGCGGCACCGGCTGCATCTCGGAGATCGCGCTGTAGGGGAACGGCTCCTTCACGCTGATCGCGTACAGCACGGCAGCGCTGTTGCGCGCCAGCGCGACCGCGCTCTGTGCCGCCTTCTGGCTGATCTCGGAACCGTCGGTCGAAATGAGGATTCGCTGGTACATGCTTCTGCTCCTTTGGGCCTTCGACAAGTGTGGGACTGCCACCGGCTGCCATCGTTCATTATCGGCCGCAGCGCGTGCTTGACGCGCGTCAAGCGCCGCGCGCCACCGGCCGCGCCGCGTCGGCGCACCATTCGCTCCACGATCCCGGGTATAGCGCCGAGCCGGCGAGGCCCGCATGCTCCATCGCCAGCAGGTTGTGGCAGGCGGTGACGCCGGAGCCGCACTGGTGCACCAGCTGTGCCGGTGCCACATGCAGCGCGGCGAACTCGGCGCGCAGGGCCTCGGCCGGCCGGAAGCGGCCGTCGGGCTGCAGGTTGTCCTTGAAGAAGCGGTTCAGCGCGCCGGGAATGTGGCCGGCGACCGCATCGAGCGGCTCGACGTCGCCGCGGAAACGGTCGGCGGCGCGGGCGTCGAGCACGCCAC
>DAORHX010000361.1:0-4249 GCA_035438245.1 Rubrivivax sp. | reverse complement strand
GCCAGCGCTAGGTGCGCGGCCCAGTCGAGCGCGGCCAGTTGGCCGGCGGCCGGCGACAGCCCGCGGGTGGCGCGCGCCAGCATGGCGCTGGCATGAGTGTCCAGAGCCTGCTGCCGGGTTGCGGGCGCGGCTTCGGCGAGAGGGGTCTTCCGGGGAGTCTTGTCGGTCATCGCAAAGGTACTGCTCGAGAAAAACGCGACGTTGCCGCGGTCAGGATCACACCGGCGCGTTCCATGCGGCATGCGGCGCCGCGCCAGTCCTTCCGAGACATCGAATGGCAAGCCTGAGGCATCAATCACCGCTTGCACTTGATAGCCAGCCACGACGGCCGGCTGCCTCAGTTGCGAGCACCGCCGTCAGGACGAAGGCGCGCGCCAATGTGCACCGCATGTGAAGGCTCCTTGGTGTGTGCTTCACCGCTCAGCACCACATGCGCCGCAACAGGTGGTCGCGTTGGATGAACTGGTGGAACAAGGCCGCGCCGACATGCAGCGCGACCAGGCCGGCGAGCAGCACGCCCATGACGGCGTGGCCCGCTGCGGCCGGAAAGCGCGCGAAGTCCGGAAGCGCTGCGGGCGGACCGTCGAAGATCGCCGGCGCTGCGCCGCTGGTGGCGACCAGAGCGATGCCGAAGCCTGCCTGCGCCAGGATGGCGACGTACAGCGCACGGTGCACGAGCCAGGCAATGCGCTCTTGCCACGCGGGCGACCCGGCGATGGGGTCGGGCCGGGTGTCGAAGGCCCACCACCAGATGATGCGTGCGACCGTCACGACGAGAACCGCAATGCCAAGCGGCAGATGCCACCGAAGCAGAGCCACCTTGGCCCCGGCGTCGAGCGTGAACGCTGCGGAGAAGCCGATGCCCAGCAGCGCCAGAATCAGTGCAGCCGTCAGCCAGTGGATGGTCACCACGACGGCGCCGTAGCGTTTGGCCGTGCTCTTCAACGTCATTTGCTGTCCTTCGGTGGTGTGATTCAAGCCGCACTTGTTGCGTCCAGCAACGATCACGATCAGCGGATCGGGCGCGAGGCTGAGGATCGACAGCGCCACCTCGGCATCGCGAAAGCCGAGCGTCGCGTCCGGATTCGGGTGCAGGCCGGTCACACCCGTGACCCGCCCTTGAACAGGAGCTGGCGGGCCACGCTGCCGTCGCGCAGCCTGATCTGCAGGATCAGGTCGCGCGACCGAAGTCGGCGACGCACGTCGGCATTCAGACGCGCGGCGGCGGTGATCACCGCGGGCAACGCCTTCAAGATCGCGGCAAGCATGAGCTTCTTCATGGGAACCGTCCGTGGTGTTTCGCCGAGCCGCACGGGCCTTGCTCGTCCGGCGGGATGATTCTATACTATACGCGCCGGTACAGCAAATGCCATAAACCTTGTCGGCGCGAACCGCGGCGGCTTGCCCTGGTTCCGCCAAGCAGAATGCGCGCCCCATCCCCCTTGACTCATGCAGTGACGATCGCCACCCCGGCAGCGCGGGCCTGATGGCGCCGCTCGAACCGAAGGCTTGCACTTGACCATGAAGACGAACGCGAAGATCGACTGGCGGCGCGTTGCCGTGAACGACCTCGATCTCTCTCGATGGAAGGCTGCGGTGGTTGGCGGCACGGCAGGCATCGGACGCGCCATCGGATTGAGCCTCGCGTCCAGAGGCGCGAAGGTCACCGTCGTCGGCAGGACGTTCCGCGACGAGGGCGTGGCCAACCTCACGTTCAGGAAGGCGGACCTGAGCCTGATGCGCGAGGCGGCGCGCATCGGCAAGGAGCTGCCCGCCGAGCAGCTCGACCTCGTCGTGTTCACGACGGGCATCATGCCCGCGCCGCAGCGCGAGGAGAGCGCAGAAGGCATCGAGCGCGAGGTCGCGGTCAGCTATCTCAGTCGCCTCGTCATCCTGCGCGAGCTCGCGCCCCGGCTCGGCAGTGACCGCCCGGCCGAACGCGCGCGAATGAAGCCGCGCGTGTTCGTCATGGGCATGCCCGGCACGAACCAGGTCGGCTCGGCCGACGATCTGAATGCCGAGCGCTCCTACGCGCCGATGCGCGTGCACACCAACACGGTCGCGGGCAACGAGATGCTCGTCATCGACGGGGCGGCGCGCTACCCGCACGCGACGCTCTTCGGCTTGAGCCCGGGCCTCGTCAGGACCGAGATCCGCGACAGCTACTTCGGCAAGGGATCGCTGAAGTCGAAGATCGTCGAAGGGCTCATCGGCCTGTTCACGCCGGCGCCCGACCAGTACGCCGAGCGCATCGTGCCGCTGCTCGTCTCACCCGATCTCGAGGGTCACAGCGGCGCGATGTTCGATCGGAAGGGCCGCTCGGTCGCGCCGACCGCGCGCCTCGTCGACCCGAGCTACCGCACGCAGTTCCTCGCCGCGTCGCAAGCGCTGGTGGCGCGCGCGCAGCTCTGAGCCCCGCCGCTGAACCAGCGACGTCCAAACCCCGGAAATCGTCATGAAGTCCTTCTTGGTTCTGGCATCGGTCGCGGCCATCACCCTGGCCGCGGCTCCGGTACACGGTCAAACGCCCGACCGCCCCGCCGTGCTCGGCGCGGTGGACCAGAAGGCCAGCGCGATGCTGGTGAACTTCGGCGTATCCGATGCGGCGCTGCTGGACGTGGCGACCGGCAAACTGGTGGCAAGAGGGCGCCTGCCCTTCGAGCTGCCGTCGAGCATGGAGGCGGTTGCGGCGCAGGACCCGGCTGTTGCCGACGACTCGCGCGACCCGCTCTACCGCCGCGGGGCCGGCCGCGACACGCCGCGGCCGGGAAGGGAGTAGATCGCGATGCCCAGTGCGAAGAAGATGCGCGCCGCAACGGTCGCCTCGACCCCCTTGCCTGCTGCCGCGGCGGCGGGCGCCACCCCGCCGCGGGGTCGCCCGCGCGATCCCGGGCGCGTGCAACGCGTGGTGGCGGCGGCCGAGCGCTTGTTCCTGGCCGACGGCTACGAGCGCACCAGCGTGGATGCGGTCGCCCGGGACTCTGGCGTCTCGAAGGTCACGATCTACAGCTACTTCCCGACCAAGAAGGACTTGTACGCCGCCGCGATGCACGCCGTCGCGCCCAAGGAGCCGCCGCGCGGCTTCTGGGGCGACCTGGATCCGGCCGCGCCGCGCGACAGCCTGACGCTGGCTGCTCGCCGCTTCTTGAAGTTCCATCGCGACGAGGCTGTGCTGCGCAAGCACCGCACGATCTACGCCGAAGCGGCCGAGCAGCCGCAGGTCGCGCGCGCCTTCTACGCCAGCGGCCCGCAGCGCAAGATGGCTGAGTTCGCGGCGTTCCTGAAGGCTTGCCAGGCGGCAAAGACGCTGGACATCAAGCATCCGGAGCTTGCGGCCGAACAGTTCCTGTGCCTGTTCTTCGGGGACGGGCACTTGAAAGCCATGTTGGGCCTGGGCAAGCCAAGCGCCGCCGCCGACGCCGCATTGGTGCGGCAAAGCGTCGACTTCTTCCTGCGGGCCTACGCCAGCCGGCGCTGAACCTCATTGATGAAGGGAGCTCCGATGCGACACATCCTGCTGGCTACCGACGGCTCGGACGGCGCCCAGCGCGCGACCGACGTGGCCGTCGAACTTGCGAAAGGCCTCGGGGCCGCGCTGACGATCGTCTGCGTCTCGGGTCATCTGGAGCTGTCGAGGCGGGAGATCCGCGAACTCGAGCGCGCCGAAGGCAGCGTGGGCGAAGCGCTCGACGAAAGCTCGCGACGGATTTCGGCGCATGCCGCGGCCGATGCCCATGCCGCCGGGGTCTCGAGCGTTCACGCTGAACCCGGCTGGGGCGATCCGGCGGAACAGATCATCGACACTGCCAATCGGCTGCAGGCGGACGCGATCGTCATGGGCCGGCGCGGACACGGCCGGCTGACCGGGCTGCTGCTCGGCAGTGTGTCGCAGAAGGTGGCGAGCCTCGCGCTCTGCGTGGTGATCCTGGTGCCTTGAGGAGAGCTGATCATGTCCGAGCCGGTGCCGAACCCGATCAGTGCGCAGGAAAGCTCGAGCAGCTACGTGCTGCCGATCGAAGACACCGGCTTCCTGTTGCGCGACGAGATGCGCGCCACGCGCTTCGCGCTCGAATACGCGAAGACGGAACTGCTGCTGCGCGACTGGGGCATCCGCTCGACGGTGATCGTCTTCGGCAGCGCGCGCGTGCCGTCGCCGGAGCAGCTGGCCGGCGCGCAGCAGCGCGCCGCGACGCCCGCCGAACGCGCTGCGCTGGAACGCACGGCGAAGCAGGCGGGTTGGTATCAGGCC
>DAORHX010000360.1:0-4252 GCA_035438245.1 Rubrivivax sp. | reverse complement strand
TTCAAGAAGCTGCACCCGGCGCTGGCCCACCTGAAGCCCGAGAACATGATCCGCGACGGCCTGTCGGCGCCGCTGCACGACGGCGCGCTGCGCTACTACAAGGAAAAGGGCTGGATCAAGTAGCCCTCGCCCCGCCGGCCCGGCCGCTCATGACCGACCCGGCCGGGCGCGCCGACCTCGACCAGCTGGTGCACGATGCCGATCTCGGCGGGCGCGAGCCTGCCGGGGCGGTGGGCGTTGCGCTGGCCGCGGTGGCCGCGGCATGGTCGCTGTTCCAGCTGTGGTATGCGTCGCCGCTGCCCTTCGCGCTCGGCTTCGGCATCCTCAACGACACCGAAGCGCGCGCCGTCCATCTGGCATTCGCCGTCTTCCTGGCCTTCTGCGCCTACCCCGCGCTGAAGGGCTCGTCGCGGCGCGTCGTGCCGCTGGCCGACTGGCTGCTGGCCGCGGTGGGCGCGTTCTGCGCCGCGTACCTCTTCCTCTTCTACAACGCGCTGGCCACGCGACCGGGGCAGCCCACGCCGATGGACATCGCGGTCGGCCTGCTCGGCGTGGCCATCATGCTCGAAGCCACGCGCCGCGCGATGGGCTTCGGCATGCTCGTCACCACCGGCGTGTTCATCGCCTTCGTCTTCGCCGGCCCGCTGATGCCCGACGTCATCCAGCATCGCGGCGTGTCGCTGCAGCGCTTCCTGTCGCACATGTGGCTGACCACCGAAGGCGTGTACGGCGTCGCGCTCGGCGTGTCGGTGCAGTTCATCTTCCTGTTCGTGCTGTTCGGCACGCTGCTGGACGTCGCCGGCGCCGGCAACTTCATGCTGCAGGTGTCGTTGGCGCTGTTGGGCCATCTGCGGGGCGGCCCGGCGAAGGTGGCGGTGGTGTCGTCGGCGCTGAACGGCGTGGTCTCGGGCTCGTCGGTCAGCAATGTCGTCTCGGGCGGCATCTTCACGATCCCGCTGATGAAGCGTACCGGCTATTCGGCCGTGAAGGCCGGCGCCATCGAGGCGGCGTCGTCGATCAACGGCCAGATCATGCCGCCGGTGATGGGCGCGGCCGCGTTCCTGATGGTCGAGTACGTCGGCATCCCCTACGCCGAGATCATCAAGCACGCGGCGCTGCCGGCCGTGATCTCGTACGTCGCCCTCTTCTACATCGTGCACCTCGAGGCGCTGAAGCACGGCATCCAGCCGCTGCAGCGCGACAGCGCGCCCGCGTGGCGTGCGCGGCTGCTCGGCTGGGCGCTGGGCCTGAGCGGCACGGTGGCCGCGCTGGCCTTCGTCACCTACACGATCAGCGCGCTGAAGGCGCTGGCCGGCGAACACGCCGGCTGGGTGCTGGCAGGCTTTGCCTGCGTCTCGTATGTCGTGCTGATGGCCTGGTCGTCGCGCCACCCCGACGTGCCGCAGGACGACCCGGCCGACCCGTCGCCCACGCTGCCGCTGCCGTGGCCGACGGTGCGCGCCGGGCTGCACTTCTTCATCCCCATCGTCGTGCTGCTGTGGTGCCTGATGGGCGAGGAGCTGTCGCCCGGGCTGTCGGCCTTCTGGGCGACGCTGGCCGCCGTCGTGCTGGTGCTGGTGCAGCCGTGGATGCTCCACGTCTTCCGCCGTGCCGGCTCGGCCGGCGCGGCCTGGCGCAAGGGGTTCGGCGATCTGGGCAAGGCGCTGGTGCTGGGAGCCCGCAGCATGGTCGGCATCGCGGTGGCCTGCGCCAGCGCCGGGCTGATCGTCGGCGCGATCACGCTCACCGGGCTCGGGCTGATGATGACCGACCTGGTCGAGGCCGTGTCCGCCGGCAACGTGCTGGTGATGCTGGTGCTGACGGCGTTCATCTGCCTGCTGATCGGTGCGGGCGTGCCCACCACCGCCAGCTACATCCTGGTGGCCTCGCTGATGGCCCCGGTGATCGTCGAACTCGGCGCGCGCAGCGGCCTGGTCGTGCCGCTGATCGCAGTGCACCTTTTCGTCTTCTACTTCGGCATCATGGCCGACGTCACGCCGCCGGTGGGCCTGGCCTCGTACGCGGCGGCCGCGATCTCGGGCGCCAACCCCAACGCCACCGGCTGGCAGGCCACCTGGTACAGCCTGCGCACGACCGTGCTGCCCTTCGTCTTCGTCTTCAACCCGCAACTGCTGATGATCGGCGTCGGCTCGTGGGTCGACGTGGTGCTGGTGTGCATCGGCGGCACGGTCGCGTCGCTGCTGTTCGCGGCCGCAACCATGCGCTGGTTCCGCCAGCGCTGCAACGGGCTGGAGGTGGTGCTGCTGCTGGCGGCGACCTTCCTCTTCTTCCGCCCCGACTGGGTCGTCGACCGCTTCGTGCCGCGCTACGCCAGTGCACCGGCGACCGACATCTACAAGGTGGCCGACGGGCTGCAGGCCGACGACTGGATCGTGGTCGGCATCGCCGGCAGCAACCTCGAAGGCGAGGACATCACCAAGACCGTGGCGTTTCCGCTGGGCGAAGGTGCAACGGGCCGCGAGCGGCTGCGCAGCGGCGGCGTCACGCTGGTGCAGTTCGGCAGCGATGTCGAGGTGGCGCAGGTCAGGTTCGGCAGCCGCGCACGCAAGCTCGGCGTCGAGCAGGGCTACAAGCTGACCGAACTGAAGCTGCCGAACCCGCGGCGGCCGTCGCCGCACTGGGTGCTGCTGCCGGCCAGCGCGCTGGCGCTGGGGGTCTGGTGGCGGCAGGGGCGGCGCCAGAAGGTCTGAAGCCGGAATTCGACTCGGATCAAGGCGCAGCGGCCTTTGTGCGCGAAAATTCGAGGTTTTCGCGTTCTCACCAGGCATCCCACCCCATGCAGCACACCGATTGCCATGCCTTCATGGCCCAGCTCGCCGAGCGCAACCCCGGACAACCCGAGTACCTGCAGGCGGTTTCCGAAGTGATCGACAGCCTGTGGCCCTTCATCACGCAGCATCCGCGCTATGCGGAGCACGGCCTGCTGGAGCGGCTGGTGGAGCCCGAACGCATCATCGTGTTCCGCGTGTCCTGGCTGGACGACCACGGCGCGGTGCGTGTCAACCGCGGCTACCGCATCCAGCACAGCCTGGCGATCGGGCCGTACAAGGGCGGGCTGCGCTTCCATCCGTCGGTGAACCTGTCGATCCTGAAGTTCCTGGCCTTCGAGCAGACCTTCAAGAACGCGCTGACCACGCTGCCGATGGGCGGCGGCAAGGGCGGCTCGGACTTCGATCCGAAGGGCAAGAGCCCGGGCGAGGTGATGCGCTTCTGCCAGGCCTTCGCCAGCGAGCTGTTCCGTCATGTCGGCTCGGACACCGATGTACCGGCCGGCGACATCGGCGTGGGCGGGCGCGAGGTCGGCTACATCGCCGGCATGGTGAAGAAGCTGTCCAACCGGTCGGACTGCGTGTTCACCGGCAAGGGCCTTTCGTTCGGCGGCTCGCTGATCCGGCCCGAGGCCACCGGCTATGGCACCGTGTACTTCGCGCAGCAGATGCTGGCGCGCAGCGGGCGCTCCTTCGACGGCATGCGCGTCGCCGTCTCCGGCGCCGGCAACGTGGCGCAGTACGCGATCGAGAAGGCCATGGCGCTGGGCGCCAAGGTGGTCACGGTGTCCGACTCCAGCGGCACCGTGGTCGACGAGGACGGCTTCAGCACCGAGAAGCTGGCCGAGCTGATGGAAGTCAAGAACCACCTGTACGGTCGCGTCAGCGACTATGCGGCTCGGGCCGGCGGTCGTTTCCTGCCCGGCGCCAATCCCTGGGGGGTGAAGGTGCACATCGCGCTGCCCTGCGCCACGCAGAACGAGCTCAGCGGCGACGATGCACGCCGCCTGGCCGACAACGGCGTGCTGTGCGTGGCCGAGGGCGCGAACATGCCGTCCACGCTGGACGCGGTGAAGGTGTTCGAGCAGCGTGGCGTGCTGTTCGCGCCGGGCAAGGCCAGCAATGCCGGCGGTGTCGCCACCTCGGGGCTGGAGATGAGCCAGAACGCCATGCGCATCAGCTGGCCGCGCGAGGAGGTGGATGCGCGGCTGCACGAGATCATGCGCAGCATCCACGAGTCCTGCGTGCGCCACGGCACGCGCACCGACGGCAGCGTCAGCTACGTGGACGGCGCCAACATCGCCGGCTTCGTCAAGGTGGCCGACGCGATGCTGGCCCAGGGCGTGCTCTGAGCGCGCGTGCCCGATCGCAACGGATCGGATGACCGTTCGCGGCGCAAAGCGGAATATCAGAAGTCCGCTGTCCGTGTGAAGAGCCGGCGCGGCAAAGCCGGGCCCGGGCAG
>DAORHX010000359.1:0-4254 GCA_035438245.1 Rubrivivax sp. | reverse complement strand
AGTCGGCGCCGAGGTGCTGCAAGCCTTCGACGAATCGCCGGCCTCGGCCGACGCGCGGCGTTTCGTCGCCAGCGCGGCGTCCGCTGCCGCGCCGCGCTGGCTGGCCAACCTGCCGCAACTGGCGCGCGAGCGCCTGCAGCGCGCAGGCGTGTGCCGCATCGCTGGCGGCAACTGGTGTACGGTCGAGGATCCGGCGCGCTTCTTTTCCTATCGGCGCGACGGCGTCACCGGCCGTCTTGCCGCGGCGGTGTGGATCAACCCGGGTCAGTCTGCGCTAAGCTAGACGCACGACAATGGGCAGCAGAAGAGCCGTTCGGCCAGGCACGCGGCGGCCGCCGGACGACAAACACAACGAAGGGGGACACGAATGACACAGACCAACAGCTTCCTGCCCGATTTCGGCGCAGATGCGGTCGGCGCCGCGATGGGTGATGCCTGGAAGAGCCTGTCGGGCCTGAACCTGGCGCCACAGACGCTGCAGCAGCTGCAGCGCGAATACGTCGAAGGCGCCACCGCCCTGTGGAACAGCAGCCTGCAGGGCCTGGCGGCTGGCGGCGCAGCGTCGGCAGCGTCGGCAGCGAAGATCAACGACCGGCGCTTCGCGGCCCCGGAATGGGCGCAGAACCCGGCTGCGTCCTATACCGCGCAGCTGTACCTGCTGAACGCGCGCACGTTGACCCGGCTGGCCGAGGCCGTCGAAGGCGATG
Source organism: Rubrivivax sp. (assembly GCA_035438245.1). Lineage (GTDB taxonomy): Bacteria > Pseudomonadota > Gammaproteobacteria > Burkholderiales > Burkholderiaceae_C > Rubrivivax. The sequence continues at coordinate 3,547 of DAORHX010000359.1, read as the reverse complement.
CGAAGACCAAGGCGCGCATCCGCTTCGCCGTGCAGCAATGGGTCGACGCGATGGCGCCGAGCAACTTCCTGGCGCTGAACCCCGAGGCCCAGCAGCTGGCGCTGAAGACGCAGGGTCAGAGCCTGGCCACCGGCATGACGCACTTGCTCGGCGATGCCGGCAAGGGGCATGTCTCGCAGACCGACGAGTCGGCCTTCGAGGTCGGCCGCAACGTCGCCACCACCGAGGGCGCGGTGGTGTTCGAGAACGAGCTGTTCCAGCTGATCGAATACAAGCCGCTGACGGCGAAGGTGCACGAGCGGCCGCTGCTGATGGTGCCGCCGTGCATCAACAAGTTCTACATCATGGACCTGCAGCCCGAGAACTCGCTGATCCGCTATGCGGTCGAGCAGGGGCACCGCACGTTCGTCGTCAGCTGGCGCAACCCCGACGCGTCGCTGGCCGACCGCGGCTGGGACGACTACATCGGTGACGCCGCGATCCGCGCCATCGAGGTGGTCAAGGAGCTGGGCGGCACGTCGACCATCAACACGCTGGGCTTCTGCGTCGGCGGCACGATCCTGGCCACGGCGCTGGCGGTGCTCGCGGCGCGCGGCGAGCAGCCGGCCGAGTCGGTGACGCTGCTGACCACGCTGCTGGACTTCAGCGAGACCGGCATCCTCGACGTCTTCATCGACGAGGCCGCGGTGCGGCTGCGCGAGATGACGCTCGGCGCGCAGGCGCCCGGCGGGCCGCAGCTGCTGAAGGGCCAGGAGCTGGCCACCACGTTCAGCGTGCTGCGCCCGAACGACCTGGTGTGGAACTACGTCGTCGCCAACTACCTGAAGGGCGAAGCGCCGCCGGCATTCGACCTGCTGTACTGGAACGGCGACGCGACCAACCTGCCCGGGCCGATGTACTGCTGGTACCTGCGCCACACCTATCTGCAGGACGAACTGAAGCAGCCGGGCAAGCTGACGGTGTGCGGCGAGAAGCTGGATCTCGGCAGCATCAAGGCGCCGGTGTTCATCTACGCGTCCCGCGAGGACCACATCGTGCCGTGGAAGGCCGCCTATGCATCGACGCGTGTGATGAAGGGCAAGAAGCGCTTCGTGCTCGGTGCGTCCGGGCACATCGCCGGCGTCATCAACCCGCCGGCCAAGAAGAAGCGCAACTACTGGACGAACGACACGCTGCCGGCGGCACCCGAGGCCTGGTTCGACGCGGCAACCGAGGTGCCGGGCAGCTGGTGGTCCGACTGGACGGCCTGGCTGGAGCCCAAGTCGGGCGCACTGGTGGCGGCGCCGAAGGCACCCGGCAACCGCCGCTACAAGCCGATCGAGGCGGCGCCTGGACGTTACGTGTTGCAGAAGGCTTGAGCACCGGCGACGGGGCTGCAGGGCGAACCCGGTTGACGAACGGCGCGCGGCCGGGTCAACCTCCGATTCACACACCAAGGAGATGAGCATGGCGAAGAAAGTGGCTTACGTGACCGGTGGCATGGGCGGCATCGGCACGGCGATCTGCCAGCGGCTGCACAAGGACGGCTTCACCGTCATCGCCGGCTGCGGGCCGACGCGCGACTGGCAGAAGTGGCTCGACGAGCAGAAGGCGCTCGGCTACACCTTCCAGGCGTCGGCGGGCAATGTCGCCGACTGGGACTCGACCGTGGCCGCGTTCAACAAGGCGACGTCCGAACACGGTCCGATCGACGTGCTGGTCAACAACGCCGGCATCACGCGCGACCGCATGTTCCTGAAGATGACGCGCGACGACTGGGATGCGGTCATCGACACCAACCTGAACAGCATGTTCAACGTCACCAAGCAGGTGGTGCCGGGCATGGTCGAGAAGGGCTGGGGCCGCATCATCCAGATCAGCAGCGTCAACGGCGAGAAGGGCCAGGCCGGCCAGACCAACTACTCGGCCGCGAAGGCCGGCATGCACGGCTTCACGATGGCGCTGGCGCAGGAGCTGGCGAACAAGGGCGTCACCGTCAACACCGTCAGCCCCGGCTACATCGGCACGGACATGGTGCGCGCCATCAAGCCCGAGGTGCTGGAGAAGATCGTCGCCGGCATCCCGGTCAAGCGGCTGGGCACGCCGGAGGAGATCGGCTCGGTCGTCGCCTGGCTGGCGGGCGACGATTCGGGCTTCACCACCGGCGCCGATTTCAGCTGCAACGGCGGGTTGCACATGGGATGACGCGGCGCGGGCCGCGCCATCCCGCCGGGCAAGACCGCGGGAGCCGGTGCGGCTCCACCGGGCGCCCGCGGTGAGGGCGCCTGGGTCGGAAGGACGAAGGCCGGCGTTGCCGGCCTTCGTGTTTGGCGCCGCCGTGAGGCGCTACTCGACGCCGCCGAGGAAGAACTTGATCACCCCCTTGGCGACGAAGCCCAGCAGCCCGAAGCCCAGCGCCAGGAACAGCACGAAGGTGCCGAAGCGGCCGGCCTTCGATTCGCGCGCCAGCTGGAAGATGATGAACACCATGTACAGCATGAACGCGCCGACCCCGAAGGTCAGCCCGAACTGCGCGATCTGGTCCTCGTCGAAGCCGAACATCTCAATACCGCCCGGCCGTGGCGCCGCCACCGGGCGCGCCGTCGAGAGGTCGCGAACGAGGGCGCAGGGGCTTCATGTCACGGTGCTTCCGGCAGGTCGGCCTGCAGCACCAGCGCGCGGTAGGCGTGCCAGCTCGCGTAGGACAGCCACGGCACCGCGACGATCAGCCCGAGCATCAGCGTGACCATGCCGAGCAGCGTGATGCCCATCAGCAGCGCGCCCCACAGCGCCAGCGGCCCGGGGTTCTGCATCACCGCACGCCAGCTGGTCAGCACCGCGCCGAGCAGGCTGATGTGGCGCTCCATCATCAGCGGTATCGCGACCACGCTCGACGCGTAGACCGGCGCGACCAGCACGCCGCCGAGCATCAGCCAGCCCTCGAACAGCCACGACTGCTCGTTCAGCACCACCGCGTGCAGGAACTGCACGGGGTCGCGCACCGGCTGCGGCGTCAGCGCGGTGATCAGCGAGGCCGAGGTCATGACCCAGGTGGTGCCCGCCGCCGCCAGCAGCAGCCCGAACGACACCAGCCGGTGGTCGCGCGGAAGCCAGGCGTCCAGCGCCGTCTGCAGCGTCGGCCGGCGGCCCTGCTCGAGCGCGCGGCTGATGGCGTACAAGCCGGTGGCGGCGATCGGCCCGACCAGCAGGAAGCCGCTGAACGCGCCGGCCAGCAGCCAGAAGTAGCGGTGCGCCAGCACCAGCAGCAGCGCGCCGAACACGGCCACACCCAGCCCGTGCAGCAGCCCCGAAGCCGGGGCGCGCATCAGGTCGCGCCAGCCCGCGGCCAGCCACTGGAACGGCTGCTCGTAGCCGATGGTGGCCAGTCGGCAGCGCTGGGATTGTTCGAGTGCGGATTCGGAATGCATCGGTGCAGGGCGGTTGCGACCAGCTCCCATTGTGGCGGCTGCGCGCGGCCTGTCGTTTCAGCCGGCCAGGCGGCGGGCCGCCTGCTGCAGCGTGGCGGCGTCGGCGTCCCGCAGCGGCAGCGGCACGGCCTGCGGCAGCT
>DAORHX010000358.1:0-4259 GCA_035438245.1 Rubrivivax sp. | reverse complement strand
GGCCTGCGCGGTCTCGTCCATCCAGCCGAGCACGGTGGCGATGCGCCGCTGCAGGTCGCGGTCGCCGGGCGTCAGCGCCAGCGCGCGGCGGTAGGCGTCGAGCGCGCACGGGTTGTCGCCGGTGTGCACGCAGGCCTCGCCGGTGCCGCGCCACAGATCGGCCAGCGCCTTCGGCTCGGTGGCGAAGCCTCGCGCCTGCTCGAACAGCGGCAACGCCGCGGCGGCGTCGCCGGACCACAGCGTCTGCCAGGCCAGCGCCGCGGCCACGTCCTTCAGCCGAGCGGGATCGACCTCGACCACGCGCCGGTAGGTGGCGATCGCCTCCTTGTGGCGGTCGGCGAAGCCGTAGACACGCGCGGTCTCGACCAGCAGGTCGGTGTTGGCCGGCTGCTCGCGCAGCAGCGCTTCGTAGATCGGCAGCGCCTGCGCGTACTGGCGCGCATCGACCTTGTCGCGCGCCTGCTGCAGCGTCTGCGCCTGGGCGGCGCCAGCCGCCAGCGCAGCGGCGAGGACCAGGGCGCGCAGCTTCACCCGACGGCGCGCCGCGCTCATGCCGCGCGCCCCGTGCGCTGCGTGTTCCAGCGCACGGAAGCGGCCTGCGGGCGGCGGAACAGCCAGCCCAGCGACAGCACGGTGGTCACCGACAGGAACATCCAGTAGATCAGCGGGTACCACACGGCATAGGCGTAGAAGCGCAGGATGCCGGGGTCGTAGCGCCGGTCGACCAGCGCGCCCACCAGCAGCTGCAGCAGGCACAGCGTGCCGATCGTCATGCCCCACAGGTTGGGGATCGGCGAGGCGCCCACCGGCGGCACGCCGATGGCCCACGAGGCGATCCAGATCGCCGTCAGCACGACGAAGCACAGCGCCCACAGGATCGACAGCGCCGACTCGACGAACACCGGCCACATGCGCCGGTACTTCCAGTGCAGCATCACGTCGGCATGCTTGTGGAACACCTGCATCAGCCCGCGCGCCCAGCGCAGCCGCTGCCTGAACAGGCCCTTGAACGAGGTCGGCACCGTCATCCAGACGATCGCCCGTGCTTCGTAGCGCACGTCGTAGAAGCGCTTCTGCAGCTTCCAGGTCAGCTCGATGTCCTCGGTGGGCATGTTCGGCGAGAAGCCGCCGACGTCGAACACCGCGCTCTTGCGAAAGGCCGCGACCACGCCCGACACCGTGACGATGCGCCCCCAGATGCGCTGCGAACGGCGCAGCAGGCTGACGATCGAGCTGAACTCGATCGCCTGCAGCCGTGCCAGGAAGGTGTCGAAGTTGCGCACGCGCGGGTTGCCGGTGACCGCGGCGACGCGGGCCGAAGCGAAGTGCGGCACGATGCGGCGCAGGATCTGCGGGTCGGGCGCGGCATCGGCGTCCAGCGTCAGGATGATCTCGCCGTTGACCAGCGGCAGCGCATCGTTCAGCGCCAGCGCCTTGCCCTCGTTGACCAGCTTGCGCACCAGCCGCACGCGCCCGCCTTGCAGGAACGGCTCGACGCGCCGCGCGGTGTCGTCGGTGGAGCCGTCGTCGACGACCACGACCTCGTAGTGCGGATAGTCGATGCGGCAGGCCGCTTCCAGCGTGCCGACGATGACCTCGGCTTCGTTGTGCGCCGGGATCAGCACCGTCGCCCGGGGCAACGCGTCGTCGCTGATGCTGTCCGGCGGCGGCCCGCCGCGCTCCCAGCTGCGCAGGAAGTACATCGAGGTGGTGATCCACATGATGCTGGTGACGATCGGATAGGCGGCGAAGAACACCAGCGCCCACAGGTAGGGCCACGTGTACTGCAGGTCGACGATCAGTTCGGCGAAGGCGTTCATCTCATCGGCGTGTGCTGCAGCACCGTCGGTTGGGTCACGGGCGTGGCGCCGCGCGGCGCTGCGTCGCCTCGCTGGCCGTGGTAGCGCTTGTGCTGGTCGTCGGCCTCGATCAGCACGATGCGGCTGCGGCGCAGCGCGCTCCAGTCGGCCTGCACGCTGCGGCCGTGCCAGTCGTGGGCATAGTCCATGTCGGCGCTGGCGACGGCGCGGCGTTCGCCCTTGCGCCGGTGCAGCGAGCGGTTGTGCAGCACCCACGCGGCGGTGAGCAGCGGCATCACGATCAGCGAACCGACGATCAGCCAGACCAGGCCGCGCGAGTCCCACGGCCTGGAGGCGACCAGCGTCCACATCCAGACGAAGCCGACCCAGCCCAGCACCACCAGCAGCAGGTGCGCCAGCCGGCGCAGCGCGCCGCGCGCACCCGCGCGTTCGCGCTGCGTCGCTGCATGCGGCGCCCGGCCATCGGCCATCAAGCCATCCCTTGGCGGCGCGAGCGTGTCGCGGCCAGTGCCAGCAACGCCGCGCCCAGCAGCGCCGCGCTGCCGGGCGTGGGCACGGCTGCGCCCTGGTCGAACGACGCCAGCAGGTGCTCGGTGGGCACCACCGCCCAATTGCTGCCGCCGCCGCGCGCCCAGGCCAGCTCGACCACGCCAGCGCCCAACCGGTCGTAGGCGCCCAGCTCGAAGGCGTACAGGCCCGCGCCCAGCAGCAGGTCGTCGCCGAAACCGACGCGTTCGCGCGGGTTCAGGTAGTCGTTGCTGATCTCGAGCATGTCGTTGCCGGCGCCGTGCAGCTTGAAGAAGAACCCGTCGTCGTGCAGCACGCTGAAGTTGTACAGGCCGGCCTCGCTGATGCGAATGTAGCCGGCAAAACGCGAGGTCCAGTTGTTCTGGTTCCAGAACGCGAGTGGGGCGTCGTCGAACAGCGGCGCCATGTCCACCATGCCCCAACGCCAGCCGTGCTGCAGGTTGTACCTCAGGTCACCGAAGGAGATCTGGTCGACGCGCCCGCTCCAGCTGTCGGTGATCATGCCGGCGCCCGGTGCGTGGTGGGCGGTATTCCAGTCGGCCAGGCCCCACACGCCGCTGCCCCAGCCGAAGCTGCCGATGGGCGCTGCGCCGGCGCTCGGGCCGTAGGTCTTGGTGGTTTCGTTCCACAGCACCGTGCTTTGGTGCCAGTTGTCGTCCACCTTCAGGAAGGTCGCATCGACGCCGTTGCCGGCGCCGAACTGCCCGGCGTGCTGCGGCGCCAGCGCGATCGGCCCGGCCAGCGCCGACCCCGCCGTCAAGGCCAGCGCCAGCGTGGCGCAACGGGCTACTGCCCCTCCTGGCAACTTCATGTTCGTGTCCCAACGAGTCGTGATGGCGGCATGATGCGGGACATCGCCGCCGTGTCGAAGGGGGGCGATACATCTGCTGCTGCGGTGCAGCGATTCCGTCACGACCGAGGCGCCGCGGCCACCCAGGCAGGGGGGTGGTGCTGTGGCGCCGCCGCCTCGGCCGAAGCGGATGCGTCGGCCGTCGCGCCTGCCGATAATCGCGGCACCATGGCCATCCTGTCCCTGTCCGATGCCCACCTGGCCTACGGCCATGTCGCGCTGCTCGACGGCGCCGGCTTCGCGCTCGAAGGCGGCGAGCGCCTCGGCCTGATCGGCCGCAACGGCGCCGGCAAGTCGTCGCTGCTGAAGGTGCTGGCCGGGCTGGAAAGGCTCGACGACGGGCTGCTGCAGGCGACGCAGGGTCTGCGCACCCGCTACGTGCCGCAGGAGCCGCAGTTCGACGCCACGCGCAGCGTGTTCGACGTCGTCGCCGACGGCGTGGCCGAAGGCCGCGCGCTGCGCGAGCGCTACGAGGCGCACCTGCCCGGCGACGACCTGGATGCGCTGCAGTCGCGCATCGAGGCGCTGCACGCGTGGACCTGGGAGCAAAGCGTGCACAGCACGCTGGCACGGCTGAAGCTGGACGGCGCACGCGAGCTCGGCGCGCTGTCCGGCGGCACGACGAAGCGTGTCGCGCTGGCGCAGGCGCTGGTCGCCTCGCCCGACGTGCTGCTGCTCGACGAGCCGACCAACCACCTCGACCTGGACTCGATCGCCTGGCTCGAACAGCTGCTGGTCGGCTTCGGCGGCAGCGTCGTGCTGATCACGCACGACCGCGCGTTCCTCGACGCGGTGTGCACGCGCATCGTCGAGCTCGACCGCGGCGTGCTGCGCAGCTACCCCGGCAACTTCAGCGCCTACGAACGCTTGAAGGACGAACAACTGGCCGCCGACGCGCTGGCCGATGCGCGCGCCGACAAGCTGCTGGCGCAGGAGGAAGCCTGGATCCGCAAGGGTGTCGAGGCGCGGCGCACGCGCAGCGTGGCGCGCGTCGAGCGGCTGCAGCGCCTGCGCGCGCAGCGCCGCTCGCGCCGCGAGCAGCTCGGCCAGGTGCGGCTCGG
>DAORHX010000357.1:0-4271 GCA_035438245.1 Rubrivivax sp. | reverse complement strand
CGCGCGAACGTTCGGAGGCGACAGCGGCCTTTCGGGAATTGCCGCTATGCGCCGTCAGCCGTCGCATGCTCCTCCATCGTCGATCGCGAAGCTGTATGAGTCGCGCGGCGTCGCGGTGTCCGGCCACAGCAGCCGCATCACGCGCGCGGCCCGTCCTTCAGCTCGGCGACGAGGTGCATCCCAGCGCCGAGCCCGGCGAACGGGTGGCCTGGTGCCGCGAGCGGCTGGCCGGCTACAAGTTGCCGAAGACGGTGGACGTGGTGGATGAGTTGCCGCGCAACCCGCCCGGCAAGATCCTCGAGCGCGAGTTGCGCGCATGCCGTACTGGGAGGGGCCCGACCCGCAGGTGGCGTGAGCCGTTCGACGCGCGCGGGCTGCAGGCCGACGGATTTCGCATATGCAAGCACGGATTGCTTCGTTTCCGGGGCGTGCTGCCGTTCCTAGCATTCCTCCATCGTCTCTATCGAGGAACAAGGACATGAAGCGATTTCCCATCGTCCGCAGCCTGGCCCTGCTGGGCGCCAGCGTGCTGACGGCCGGCGCCGTGCAGGCCAAGGACATCACGCTGCTCAACGTCAGCTACGACCCGACGCGCGAGCTGTATGTCGACTTCAACAAGGCGTTCGCCGCGCACTGGAAGGCGAAGACCGGCGACAACGTGATCGTCAAGCAGAGCCACGGCGGCTCGGGCAAGCAGGCGCGTTCGGTGATCGACGGCCTGGATGCCGACGTGGTGACGCTGGCGCTGGCCTACGACATCGACGAGCTGGCCGACAAGGCCCGGCTGCTGCCCGCCGACTGGCAGAAGCGCCTGCCGCACAACAGCAGCCCCTACACCAGCACCATCGTCTTCCTGGTGCGCAAGGGCAACCCGAAGGGCATCAAGGACTGGGACGACCTGGTCAAGCCGGGCGTGTCGGTGGTCACACCGAACCCGAAGACCTCGGGCGGCGCGCGCTGGAACTACCTCGCCGCCTGGGGTTATGCGCTGAAGAAACACGGCAACGACCAAGCCAAGGCGCAGCAGTTCGTGGCGTCCCTCTTCGGCAACGTGCCGGTGCTGGATTCGGGCGCGCGCGGCGCGCTGATCACCTTCACCGAGCGCGGCGTCGGCGACGTCTTCATCTCGTGGGAGAACGAGGCCTTCCTGGCGACCAAGGAACTCGGGCCGGACAAGTTCCAGGTGGTCGTGCCCAGCTTGAGCATCCTCGCCGAGCCGCCGGTGGCGCTGGTCGACAAGGTGGCCGAGCGCAAGGGCACGCGCGAGGTCGCCAGCGCCTACCTGCAGTACCTGTACACGCCCGAAGGCCAGGAGATCGCGGCGCAGAACCACTACCGGCCCACCGACCCCAAGGTGGCGGCCAGGTACGACAAGCAGTTCGCCAAGGTCAAGCTGTTCACCATCGACGAGGTCTTCGGCGGCTGGGCCAAGGCGCAGAAGACGCACTTCGCCGACGGCGGCGTGTTCGACCAGATCTACACGCGCAACCGCTGAGCACGCGGCGGCTTACCTGATTCGCGCATAAGCAATCGCGAAATCAATCGTTTCCGGTGGGCGGCGCGCTGCCTAGCATGCGCGCCTTTCCGTCTCTTGTCCGAAGCTCCATGAACCGCCCTGCCTTTGCCCGTGCGCGCCGCGCGCTGTTGCTCGCCTCGCTGCTGACCGCCGGCGTGCCGCTGGTCGCCGGCGCGCAGACCGTGACCTTGCTCAACGTCAGCTACGACGTCGCGCGCGAGTTCTACAAGAGCTACAACAAGGCCTACCTGGCGCAGCTGAAGGCCAGCGGCGGTGGCGACCTGGTCATCAACCAGAGCCACGGCGGCTCGAGCAAGCAGATCCGCGCGGTCATCGACGGCCTGGAAGCCGACGTGGTGACGATGAACCAGGCGCTGGACATCGACATGCTGGCCGCGCGCAGCGGCTTCGTGCCGGTGGACTGGGCCAAGCGGCTGCCCGACAACGCCGCGCCCACCACCTCGGTGACGGTGCTGCTGGTGCGCAAGGGCAACCCCAAGGGCATCAAGGACTGGGCCGATGTCGCCAAGCCCGGCACCGCGGTGGTGATCCCCAACCCCAAGCTCACCGGCAACGGCCGCTACAGCTATGTCGCCGCCTGGGGCGCGGTGATCAAGGCCGGCGGCACGCCCGCGCAGGCGCGCGAACGCGTGCAGAAGATCTTCGCCAACGTGCCGGTGTTCGACGGCGGCGGACGCGCCGCGACCACCACCTTCATCCAGCGCAACATCGGCGACGCGCTGGCCACCTTCGAAAGCGAGGTCGACCTGATTCGCGAGGAATTCGGCGACGTCTTCGACGTGGTCTACCCGACGTGGACGGTGCTGGCCGAGAACCCGGTCTCGGTGGTCGACAAGGTGGTCGACAAGAAGGGCACACGCAAGCAGGCCGAGGCCTACCTGAAGTGGCTGTGGTCGGCCGAGGCTCAGGAGATCGCCGCGCAGCACGGGCTGCGGCCGCGCAATCCGCAGGTGCTGGCCAAGCATGCGAAGACCTTCCCCAAGGTCAACGCCTTCACGGTGGACGAGGTGTTCGGCAACTGGCTCAAGGCGCAGAAGGAACACTTCGACGACGGCGCGGTGTACGACCAGATCCTCGCCGCCAACCGCAAGTAGGGGCCGCAGCCGTGCTTCTGAGTCGCACGCTGCTGCGGCGGCACAGCGTGCTGCCCGGCTTCGACTTGGCGCTGGGCTTCGCGCTGCTGTATATCAGCCTGATCGTGCTGATCCCGCTGTCGGCGGCCTTCCTGAAGACCTTCACGATGAGCTGGCCGGCCTTCTGGGAGGCGGTCAGCTCGCCGCGCGTGGTGGCCTCTTACCGGCTGACCTTCGGCGCCTCGTTCGCCGCGGCGCTGCTCAACGCCTTCTTCGGCCTGATCGTCGCCTGGGTGCTGGTGCGCTACGAGTTCCCCTTCAAGCGCCTGGTCGACGCGCTGGTCGACCTGCCGTTCGCGCTGCCCACCGCGGTGGCCGGCATCGCCTTGACGGCGATCTATGCGCAGAACGGCTGGATCGGCCAGTTGCTGCCCTTCAAGGTCAGCTTCACGCCGCTGGGCGTGTTCGTCGCGCTGGTGTTCATCGGTGTGCCCTTCGTCGTGCGCACGGTGCAGCCGGTGCTGGAAGACGTGAACCGCGAGCTGGAAGAGGCCGCGGCGACGCTGGGCGCGAGCCGCTGGCAGACCTTCACCAAGGTGATCCTGCCGATCGTGCTGCCGGCGCTGCTGACCGGCTTTGCGCTGGCCTTCGCGCGTGCGCTCGGCGAATACGGCAGCGTCATCTTCATCGCCGGCAACATGCCGATGGTCAGCGAGATCACGCCGCTGCTCATCATCACCAAGCTCGAGCAGTACGACGTGCCCGGCGCCACCGCCATCGCGGTGGTCATGCTGGTCATCAGCTTCGTGCTGCTGCTGGTCATCAACAGCCTGCAGACCTGGGCGCGCAAGCGCCAGGGGGGCGTATGAATACCGCCGTGCTTTCCGCCAAGGACGTGCCGCACCGCGGCGTCGCGCCGCGCGCGCTGCAGTCGGCGACGACCGAGCTGTCGTGGGTGCGCTTCAGCCTGATCGCCGTGGCGCTGGCCTTCCTGACGCTGTTCCTGTTCGTGCCGCTGGTGGCGGTGTTCTTCGAGGCCTTCAAGAAGGGGCTGGAGGTGTACTGGGCGGCGATCACCGAGCCCGATGCGCGCTCGGCCATCGGGCTGACGCTGCTCGCCGCCGGCATCAGCGTGCCGCTGAACCTGGTGTTCGGCGTCAGCGCGGCCTGGGCCATCGCCAAGTTCGACTTCCGCGGCAAGAACCTGCTGCTGACGCTGATCGACCTGCCGTTCAGCGTCAGCCCGGTGATCGCCGGCCTGATCTACGTGCTGGTGTTCGGCCTGCAGGGCTGGCTCGGGCCCTGGCTGGCCGCGCACGACCTGAAGATCATCTTCGCCGTGCCCGGCATCGTGCTGGCCACCGTGTTCATCACCTTCCCCTTCATCGCGCGCGAGCTGATCCCGCTGATGCAGGCGCAAGGCGTCGAGCAGGAAGAGGCGGCGCGCGTGCTCGGCGCCACCGGCTGGCAGATGTTCTGGCGCGTCACGCTGCCGAACGTGAAGTGGGCGCTGCTGTACGGCGTGATCCTGTGCAACGCACGGGCGATGGGCGAGTTCGGCGCGGTCAGCGTGGTCAGCGGCCACATCCGCGGCCAGACCAACACCATGCCGCTGCACATCGAGATCCTCTACAACGAATACCAGTTCGCCGCGGCCTTCG
>DAORHX010000356.1:0-4336 GCA_035438245.1 Rubrivivax sp. | reverse complement strand
CCGCTGGCCTTCATGCGCGGGCGCACGCTGAACCATGCGTTCGTCATCCTCGACGAGGCGCAGAACACCACGTCGGAGCAGATGAAGATGTTCCTCACGCGCATCGGCTTCGGCTCGCGCTGCGTGGTCACCGGCGACGTGAGCCAGATCGACCTGCCCAAGGGCCGCACCAGCGGCCTGGTCGAGGCGCAGGCGGTGCTGGCCGGCGTCGAGGGCGTGGCCTTCACGCAGTTCGGCGCGGCCGACGTCGTGCGCCACCCGCTGGTGGCGCGCATCGTCGAGGCCTACGAGGCGGCGCGCGCCGAGCCCGGCTGATGCCGCTGCCGCGCTTGAGCCTGTCGCTGCAGATGCCCGATGCGCGGCATCGTGCGCTGCTGCCGCGCCACAAGGTGGCGCGCTGGGTGCGCGCCGCGCTGCTGGCGCCGGCGCAGCTCACGGTGCGCATCGTTGACGAGGCCGAGGCCCGCCGCCTGAACCACGACTATCGCGCCAAGGACTACGCGACCAACGTGCTGACCTTCGACTACGCGCGCGAGCCGCTGGTGCTGGCCGACCTGGTGCTGTGCGCGCCGGTGGTCGAGCGCGAGGCGCTTGCCGCACGACGGCCGCTGCAGGCGCACTACGCGCACCTGCTGGTGCATGGCACGCTGCACGCGCAGGGCTTCGACCACGAGACTTCCGAGGCCGATGCCGAGGCGATGGAAGCGCGCGAGACGCTGGTGCTGGCCGCGCTCGGTTTCGACGACCCGTACCGGGACTGAGCCACCCTCACTTGTGCAGGCTGGTGGTGCCGAGGTAGCGCTTGCGCCGGAAGTAGGCCATCAGGCCGATGCCGACCGCGGCCATCACGCCCACCGCGGCCCAGGCGCCGGTGCTCGAGTGGATCCACGGCAGCGAATCGAAGTTCATGCCGAAGAAGCCGGTGATCAGGTTCAGCGGCAGGAAGATCGCGGTCAGCACGGTGAGCGTGCGCATGATGTCGTTGGTGCGGTGGCCGAGCGCCGAGAAGTGCACCTGCACCGCGACCTCGGCCGAATGCTCGAGCCGGCGCACGTGCGTCAGCACACGCTCGATGTGCTCGATCACGTCGCGCGAGCGCAGCCGCAGCAGTTCGCGCTCGGCGCGCGCCGCGGGGTCGGCTTCGGCAGGCCATTCGGTCAGCGCGTCGATCCACTCCTGCAGCGCGCTGCGCTGATCCTCGCAGGTGTCCTCGAGCATGTGCAGCGTGTTGCGCGCGTCGAGCAGCACCTTCCAGTCGCCGAAGCGGCTCTTCGGGTCGAGCAGCTCGTTCTGCAGCGTGACCAGCTGGCGCGTCAGCAGCCGGCGCAGCTCGAGGTAGCCGTCGACCATGTGGTTGGCCATGCGCAGCATCAGGTCGGCCGGGCTGGTCGGCAGCCGGCTCGGGCCGCGCGCGTCGCCGCCGCCGGACTGCTGCAGCAGCCGCTGCGCGAAGTGGTCGCGCACCGCGCAATCGGCCGGGTGCACGGTCAGCAGCACGCGGTCGAAGACCGCGAAGCCGACCGGGCTGGTGTCGATCGCCTGCAGCGCCTTGCGCGCGCCGGCCAGCGTGCCGTGCTGTTCGTCGACGAACAGGGCTTCGTTGCCGGCGCCGATCGCCAGCCGGCGGAAGACCAGCATGTCGTAGTGCGACGTGGTGTCGAAGTACGACGGCAGCTGCTGGCTGAGCAGATCGCGCACGTGCAGGTGGAACAGCTCGCCGCCGGTCCATGCCTGCAGCAACGACTGCACGCGTGCCGCAGCCACCTCGAACTCGCGCCGCGCGCTGCCGATCCAGAGGAAGCCGTCGGGCGGCAGCTGCTGCGGCAGATCGTCGAGTTCGACGACCCGGTCGCCGCTGACGTGGAAGACGCGCATCGGCCGCGCGTCAGCGCGAACGCAGCAGCCTTGCCGCGTCGAGCGCGAAGTAGCTGAGCACGCCGTCGGCGCCGGCGCGCTTGAAGGCGAGCAGCGACTCCATCATCACCGCGTCGTGGTCCAGCCAGCCGTTCGCGGCCGCGGCCTTGAGCATCGCGTATTCGCCGCTGACCTGATAGGCGAAGGTCGGCACGCGGAACTCTTCCTTGACGCGGCGCAGGATGTCCAGGTACGGCATGCCCGGCTTGACCATCACCATGTCGGCGCCTTCGGCCAGGTCCAGCGCCACCTCGCGCAGCGCCTCGTCGCTGTTGCCCGGGTCCATCTGGTAGACCTTCTTGTCGCTCTTGCCCAGGTTCGCGGCCGAGCCGACCGCATCGCGGAACGGGCCGTAGAAGGCACTCGCGTACTTGGCGCTGTAGGCCATGATGCGCGTGTGGATCGCGCCGCGCGCTTCGAGCGCGCCGCGGATCGCGCCGATGCGCCCGTCCATCATGTCGCTCGGCGCGACGATGTCGACACCCGCCTCGGCCTGCACCAGTGCCTGCGCGGTGAGCACGGCGACCGTCGCATCGTTGACGATGTAGCCGTGCTCGTCGAGCAGCCCGTCCTGGCCGTGGCTGGTGAAGGGGTCGAGCGCGACATCGGTCAGCAGGCCCAGTTGCGGGAAGCGCTTCTTCAGCTCGCGCAGCGCGCGCGGCACCAGGCCGTCGGGGTTGGTGGCCTCGCGGCCGTCGGGCGTCTTCAGCGACGGCTCGATCACCGGGAACAGCGCCATCACCGGCACGCCCAGCGCCACGCATTGTTCGGCGCATTCGTACAGGCGGTCGATGCTGCGCCGCTGCACGCCGGGCATGCTGGGCACGTCCTGCGTGCGTGCGCTGCCGTCGAGCACGAACACCGGCAGGATCAGGTCATCAGGCGCCAGCCGGTGTTCGCGCACCAGGGCGCGGGTGAAGGCGTCGCGGCGCAGGCGGCGCGGCCGGCTGGCCGGGAAGGGCGGGGGCGTGAACACGGCGGGCGGCTCGTCGAATGCTGCATCGGCCGACGGCCGCCAGCTTGGGGAAAGTGCTCTGTCACAAAGGCTTGCACCTTTGCTAGATTCGAGCTCGAATGATAGCCGCAAGGTTGTCGTTCCCTGCTTTTCCTCCCTGAGCAGGTGCCTTAGCGTGTTGACAGCGATAAGGCTTGCAGGCCCTGGCCTCAACCGCCGGGGCCTTTTTCATCGGCGGTCGATAATCGACCGATGGGCAACGCGGTTCTCTGGGTCAAGGCCTTTCACATCGTCTTCGTCGCCAGCTGGTTCGCCGCCCTGTTCTACCTGCCGCGCCTGTTCGTCAACCTGGCGATGGTCGCGCCCGACAGCCACGCCGAGCGCGAGCGGCTGCTGCTGATGGCGCGCAAGCTGCTTCGTTTCGGCACGCTGCTGATGCTGCCGGCGCTGGCGCTCGGCCTCGTGCTGTGGCTCGTCTACGGCATCGGCCTGGGCGCCGGCAGCGGCTGGATGCATGCGAAGCTGGCGCTGGTGCTGGCGGTGCTCGGCTACCACCATGCCTGCGGCCGGCTGCTGCGCGGCTTCGAGCAGGCGGCCAACCGGCGCAGCGAGCGCTGGTACCGCGTGTTCAACGAGAGTTCGGTGCTGCTGTTCGCGGCGATCGTCGTGCTGGTGGTCGTCAAGCCGGCGTTCTGACGTGCCGGCCCAGCGCAGTTCGGCGGCGCCCCTGGCGCTGGT
This sequence comes from Rubrivivax sp., assembly GCA_035438245.1. Classification (GTDB taxonomy): domain Bacteria; phylum Pseudomonadota; class Gammaproteobacteria; order Burkholderiales; family Burkholderiaceae_C; genus Rubrivivax. The sequence goes on along the minus strand of DAORHX010000356.1, from coordinate 729 downwards.
CTACGCGGCCCTGCTGCTGTATGCGAGCCTGTATCCGTTCAGCGGCTGGCGCTGGCCGCCGGGGCCGTCGCTGGGCATGCTGCTGGCGCTGCCGTGGCCGCCGTGGCGCGACCCGTTCGACGTCTGGTCGAACGTGCTCGGCTATCTGCCGCTGGGTGCGCTGCTGTACGTGGCCCAGGTGCGCGCCGGCCGTGCGATCTGGCAGGCCGCGCTGGTGGCGCTGCTCGGCGCATCGGCGCTGTCGTACCTGACCGAAGTCACGCAGCAGTTCATTCCCGGCCGCGTGCCGTCGCGGGTCGACTGGGCACTGAACAGCGCCGGTGCTGCCGCCGGCGCGGGGCTGGCGGCGCTGTTGCAGGCGCTCGGGCTGATGCAGCGCTGGCAGGCGACGCGCGAGCGCTGGTTCGTGCGCGACAGCGCCGGCGGGCTGAGCCTGCTGGCGCTGTGGCCGATCGGGCTGCTGTTCCCGACGCCGGTGCCGCTCGGCGTGGGCCATGTCGCCGCGCAGTTGCGCAGCACGCTGGCTGCGCTGTTCGAAGGCGTGCCCTGGGCGCAGGGTCTGGTCACGGCGGTGCAGGAGACCGCAGCGGCGGTGCAGCCGTTGCCGCCGCTGTCCGACGGGCTGGTGCAGCTGCTGGGGGTGCTGGCGCCGTGCCTGCTCGCCTTCAGCGTCGCGCGACGCGGTTGGCGTCGCGCCTGGCTGGTGCTCGGCGTGCCGGCGGTCGGTGT
>DAORHX010000355.1:0-4341 GCA_035438245.1 Rubrivivax sp. | reverse complement strand
CGGCGGCGGGCCCGGACAAGGCGGCGGCCGATGCCGGCAGCCACGGCGACGGCGTGGACGGCAGCCACCAGGCCGCGCACGCGCTGGCACTGAGCAGCCGCATGCAGAGCCTGCTGAGCCTGGGCGACGCGCGGCGTTCGCCGGCCGCGGCCTGCACCATCACCAACGTCGGCGGGCCGTCGATGCCGCTGTACCTGAACGGCGCGCGCATGACCTACTTCTCGGCGATCATGCCGATCAGCGACGGCATGGGGCTGGTGATCACGGTCACCGTCTACGACGGTCGCATCATCATCTCGCCGACCTCGTGCCGCGAGCTGCTGCCCGACCCCGAAGCCTTCACGCAGCAGCTGCGCGACAGCTTCCAGCAGTACCTGGCGCTGGCGCGCGCGCCGCGCCCGGCGCCGCGCAAGGCCGCCGCGCCTAGATCGGCACGGCCTCGTGCGTCAGCGCCTGGTGCAGCATCCCCAGCGCGCCCGAAGGCACGTACGGCTGCCACTGGCCCTCGGGCTGCGCGAGCCGGTCGGCCACGATCTGCAGCACCAGCGGGTTGAACCCCAGCCCGACGTGGCTGCCCCAGACGCGGATGTTCTCGTGCCGCGTCGGGTCGCCGGCGATCGTCGCTTCCTGCGGCGGCACGACGCCGTCGCTCAGCGAGTACAGGCAGCTGACCGGCAGCGGCAGCTGCTTGCCCTCGCGCAACGTCTTGGCGCGCGGCTGCATCGAGTGTGCCGCCGAGCCCATCGGGTGCGCAATCAGCCGGTACAGCGCCTTCAGCAGCGGCGGCACCGCGGTGCCCGAGGCGTCCACCGTCACCGGGCTGCCCAGCGTGATGACGTTGCGCACGCATTCGCTCGCCTGATAGGCGCCGTACAGCGCGAACACGCCGCCGAGGCTCCAGCCGACCAGGCTGAGCTTGCGGCCGGTCTGGTGGTGAACGTAGCGGATCTTCTGCTCGATCGCCGAAGCGTGGCCGGGCTGGAAGCCGACGTTGCGTCCCAGGCCCCAGGCCTGCACGTCGTAGCCGCGGCTGCGCAGGAACAGCTCCAGCGCGATCAGCGAGCTTTCGCTGCCCATGAAGCCGGGCAGCAGCAGCACCGGGTGGCCGTCGCCGCGCGGCGCCTGCATCAGCATCGGCAGCGCGTAGGGCAGCGAGGCCATCTCGAAGAACGCGCGCACTTCGAGCAGCGAACTCAACGCGCTGGGCCGGCCGTTGTGGGGGTGTCGGGTTGCCATCGGTAGATTGTGCAAAGCGTTTGCTTGGCGAATATCGAACCATAGCACGCGCCGCGCGCGCACGGCGCCGGCGAGGTCAGGCGACGGCTTCGCCCTCGACCTCGCGCTCGGTCATCAACGCGCGCAGCTGCTGCGCCGGCATCGGCCGGCCGAGCAGATAACCCTGTTGCAGCGCACAGCCCCGGCCGAGCAGGTACTCGCGCTGCTCGGTCGTCTCGACCCCTTCGGCGACCACGGTGATGGCCAGCGACTGCGCGATGCTGACGATGGCCTCGGTCAGCGCGCGGTCGTCGGCATCGGCCGGCAGGTCCTTGACGAAACTGCGGTCGATCTTCAGCTTGTCCGGGCGCAGCCGCTTGATGTAGGACAGCGACGAATAGCCGGTGCCGAAGTCGTCGATCGCCAGCGCGACGCCGAGCTCGCGCAGGCTGGCCACCGTGGCCTGCGCCGCTTCGGTGTCGGACATCAGCGTGCTCTCGGTCAGCTCCAGCTCGAGCTCGCCGGGCTGGATGTCGTAGGTCTGCAGCAGCGTGCGCAGCACCTGCGGCAGCCGCTGGTCGCGGAACTGCAGCGCCGACACGTTGACGGCGATGCGCCCCGGGTGCAGCCCCACCGCCTTCCAGGACGCGAGCTGTGCGCAGGCGGCGTCCAGCGTCCACAGGCCGAGCTCGCGGATCAGGCCGGTTTCCTCGGCCGTCTGGATGAAGGTGCCGGGCATCAGCAGCCCGCGCTGCGGATGCAGCCAGCGCACCAGCGCCTCGCAGCCGACCAGCGCGCCGCTGCGCACGTCGAACACCGGCTGGTAGTGCAGCAGCAGCTCCTGGCGCGCGATCGCCTGCAGCAGCTCGCGTTCCAGCGCCAGCCGCGAGCGGAACGCGATGTCCAGCTCCGGCTGGTAGAAGCTGTAGCGGCCCTTGCCCAGCTCCTTGCTCTTGTACATCGCCAGGTCGGCGCAACGCGCCAGGCTCTCGAAGTCTTCGCCATCGGCGGGGAACAGCGCGATGCCGATGCTGGCATTGACCTGCGCGGTGCCGGCGGCGCGCTGCAGCGACAGCGGCGCCTGGATCGCGCGCAGCAGCCGCTCGGCGGTCACCGACACCTGTTCCCAGTGGCCGGCCTGGGTCAGCAGCACCAGGAACTCGTCGCCGCTGACGCGGCAGACGATGTCCGCTTCGCGCAGCGTCGCCACCAGGCGCCGGCTGACGCCGAGCAGCAGTTCGTCGCCGGCGGCATGGCCCATCGTGTCGTTGACCGCCTTGAAGCGGTCCAGGTCGATGAACAGCAGCGCGCAGCTGTGCGCGTTGCGCCGGGCGGCCCCGGCCTCGTGCTGGAACAGCTCGCGCAGCAGCGTGCGGTTCGGCAGCCCGGTCAGATGGTCGTACATCGCCATCTTGCTGAGCTGCTTGTTCTTCGTCTCCAGCTCCTCGAACAGCTCCTGGATGCGCGCGCGCACGGTGTTCAGGTGCTGGCCGAGCTGGCCGAGTTCGTCGCGCCGGCGCCAGGGTTGCGGCGGCAGCGCGTCGCGCGCGGCCAGCGTGCTGGCCTGCAGCTTCAGCCGGTGGATCGGCCGCAGCAGCCGCAGCGACAGCACGCCGAGCAGCACGACCACGCCGACCACCACTTGCGCCGCCACCAGCCACCACATGATGCGCTGGCGCTGCGCCACCATCTGGTCGACCTCCGTGGCGTCGAAGCTCAGCCGCAGGTTGGCGACGAGTTGCCCTTCGTGCAGCACCGGCGCGTCGCGCACCACCACCGGCGCGCCGGCGGCGCAGCGCTGCGCGTTGACGGTCAGCGGCTCCTGCGTCGGCTGCAGGTCGCGCACCTCGACCGCGCACACCGAGGGCTCCTGCAGGATGCGCTCGGCCGCCGCCTTCAGCCCCTGCTCGCTGAGCGTCCAGGCCGGCTCGGTGACCACCGCGGTGGCCAGCACCAGCACCGCCGCGCGGTTGCGCTGCACCAGCGGCTCGTGGCCGCGGCGCGAGACATGATCGTCCACGCCCAGCAGCACCAGCGCCGGCAGCACCATGCCGACGACGATCGTCGCCAGCACGGTGGCGCGGATCGACAGCGACGGCCAGCGCAGCTTCACCGCGGCAGCGCCTGGTCGATGCGCGCCAGCCACGCGTCGGGCACGGCGCGGTTGCAGTACAGGTGCCGCGCCTCGCCGGCAGCGATGTCGGTGAAGGTCACGACCCGCAGGCCCGCGGCCGCCGGGCCTGCCTCCTGACGCAGCGCCTGCGCCTCCTCGGGCGTGACGAGCATCCAGCCGGCGCGGCCGGCGAGCAGCATGCGCAACATCTGCGCGGCTTCGGCACTGGTCTTCTGCGGCGCGGGCGCTTGCGCGGCGATCAGCCGGTCGAGCTGGACGCCGTACGAATAGCCTTCCTTGACGAGCAGGCTGTCGCCGGCCAGCGCCAGCGCCTCCACGCCACGCAGGCCCGGGCGCAGCGGGCTGTCGTCGCGCGCCAGCGCGGCGAACGGGCGGTCGCGGTACAGCGGCTTGCTGAACTTGCCGCGCGCCGCGCGCTCGGCGTTGCGGAACCAGCCGACGCCGCAGTGCAGGCCGCGGCCGTCCTGGCTCAGCGCCAGCTGGCGCTGACTCGGCGTGCGCGCCCCGACGTAGTCGACCGCGGCCTGCGCCCGCGCCTGGGCCGCCGGCGTGGCCACCAGCCCCGCCACGCTGCCGTCGGGCTGCGTCGCCGAATAAGGCGCGCGCTCCTGATAGTGCAGCGTCAGGCTCTGGGCCGCCGCGCCCGACGCCAGCGCCCACAGCAGCCCGCCCAGCAGGACGCTCACGAAGGGACGGGGGGGCCTGCACGGGCGCTGCATGGTGGAATTTTCGGCTGCGCTACGCTGCCGCTGCATGAACATCCTGCTGAGCGGTGAATTCGAAGCGGCGGAACTTCACGTTTGGCGCCGCTGCCTGCACGACGCGTTGCCCGAGGCGCAATGGCTGGATCGCGAACAGGCACTGGCGGTGGCCGGGTCGGTGCAGATCGCGGTGGTCGCCAACCCGCCGCCGGGCAGCCTGAGCGGGCTGCCGAAGCTGCGGCTGATCCAGTCGCTGTGGGCCGGCGTCGACCGCCTGCTGCTCGATCCGAC
>DAORHX010000354.1:0-4341 GCA_035438245.1 Rubrivivax sp. | reverse complement strand
CAGCTCGGGCGCGGCTTGTCGGTCGAGCCGGTGCTCGGCGCGCTGCTGGTCGGCCGCGCCATCGCCGCGGCCGGCAACGACGCGCAGCGTGCGCAGATCGGCGAACTCATCGCCGGCACCACCAAGGCGGCGCTTGCGCATGGCGAACCCGACTCGGGCTACGAGCTGGCGCGCGTGGCCACCCGCGCCGAGCGCAGAGGCGACGGCTGGGTGCTGAACGGCAGCAAGGCCGTGGTCGCGCACGCCGAGGCTGCCGACCTGCTGCTGGTCAGCGCGCGCAGCGCGGGCGCGGTCGACGACGAAGCCGGCATCTCGCTGTTCCTGGTGCCGGCCAAGACCCAGGGCATCACGCTGCGCGGCTACCCGACCATCGACGGCAGCCGCGCCGCCGAGGTCACGCTCGCGGACGTGCAGCTCGGCGCCGACGCGCTGCTCGGCGAAGCCGGCGCCGGCCATGCGACGCTGGAGCAGGCCATCGGCGCCGGCCTCGTCGCGCTCGCCGCCGAAAGCCTGGGCGCGATGGATGCCGCCAAGGAAGCGACGCTCGAGTACCTGCGCACGCGCAAGCAGTTCGGCGTGCCGATCGGCAGCTTCCAGGCGCTGCAGCACCGCATGGCCGATGTGCTGCTCGAAGTCGAGCAGGCACGCTCGGCGGTGATCAACGCCGGTGCCGCGCTCGACGAGCCGGAACGCGTCAAGCGCGAGCGCGCGTTGTCGGCCGCGAAGTTCACCGCCGGGCGCGTCGGCACGCTGGTGGCCGAGGAGTCGATCCAGATGCACGGCGGCATCGGCATGACCTGGGAGCTGCCGCTGGCGCACTACGCGAAGCGGCTGGTGATGATCGACCACCAGCTCGGCGACGAAGACCATCATCTGGCGCGCTACATCGCGCTGGGCCGGACATGAGCGGCGACACGTCGTCGCGCCCACTCACCCACGAAGGAGACCGAACATGACCTTGCACATCACCCGACGCGACAGCCTCGTCGTGCTGGCCGCGTCGCTGAGCGCGGCTGCACACGCGCAGACCTGGCCGAGCAAGCCGATCACGATGATCGTGCCGTTCCCGGCCGGCGGCTCGACCGATCGCCACTTCCGGACGTTGGCCGAACTGGCGGGCAAGCAGCTCGGCCAGAACGTCATCGTCGAGAACAAGCCCGGCGCCGGCGGTACCTTGGGCCCGAGCACGATGGCCAAGACCGCCAAGCCCGACGGCTACACGATCGCGCAGTACCCGCTGGGCATGCTGCGCTACCCGCACATGCAGAAGGTCAACTGGAATCCGATCGACGACTTCACTTTCATCATCGGGCTGTCGGGCTACACCTTCGGCTTCACGGTGCGCGCCGACTCGCCGTACAAGACCTTCAACGACTACATCGAGGCGGCGCGCAAGAGCCCGGGCACCATCGACTACGGCTCCACCGGCATCGGCTCGTCGCCGCACCTGCTGATGGAGGAGGTCGCGATCAACGCCAAGGTCAAGCTGAACCATGTGCCGTTCAAGGGCAACGCCGACATGCAACAGGCCCTGCTCGGCGGACACGTGAGCGCGCAAAGCGACGCCACCGGCTGGGACAAGTTCGTCGACAACGGGCAGATGCGCCTGCTGGTGACCTTTGGCGAGCAGCGCACCAAGCGCTGGCCGCAGGTGCCCACGGCCAAGGAGCTGGGCTACGGCGTCGTCTCGACCTCGCCGTACGGGCTGGTCGGGCCCAAGGGCATGGACGCCGCGGTCGTGAAGAAGCTGCACGACGCTTTCAAGACGGCGCTCGAAGACCCGAAGGATCTCGAGGTGCTGGCGCAGCTGAACCAGGACATCTGGTACCGCAACGGCGCCGACTACGAGAAATGGGCGCGCGCGACCCTGGTCAAGGACAAGGCGCTGATCGAGCGGCTCGGCCTGGCCGCGAAGTAGACAGCAACCGCCCACAGCCACAGGAGCGACATCATGGACCTCGGTTCCAAACTGAAAGGCAAACGCGTGCTGATCACCGGCGCCTCGTCGGGCTTCGGCGCGCACTTCGCGAAGCTGGCCGCGCGCTGCGGCGCGAAGGTGGTGATCGGCGCGCGCCGCAAGGCGCGGCTCGAGGCGCTCGCCGCCGAGTTGCCGGCGCTGGGCGCAGCGCAGGTGACGCTGGTCGAGATGGACGTCACCAGCGACCATTCGGTGGCGCAGGCCTTCGACACCATCGCCGCCAGCGGCGACGTGCTCGATGTCGTCGTCAACAACGCCGGCATCTCGCACGACGGGCGGGCGATCGAGCAGCCGATCGAAGAGTACGACGCCGTGATGGCGACCAACCTGCGCGGCGTGTGGCTGGTCGCGGTCGAGGCCGCCAAGCGCTGGAAGGCGGCCGAGCGCGGCGGCTCGATCGTCAACATCGCGTCGATCCAGGGCGAGCGCGTTGCGCCGGGCATCGCCGCGTACTCGACCTCGAAGGCCGGCGTCGTGCACATGACGAAGAGCTTCGCGCTCGAATGGGCGCGCTTCGGCATCCGCGTCAACTGCATCGAGCCGGGCTACGTCGCCACCGAGATGACCGACGCGATGTGGGAGACCGACTACGGCAAGGCGCTGATCATGCGCATCCCGATGCGGCGGCTGGGCAAGCCCGAGGAACTCGACGGCGCGCTGCTGCTGCTGGCCACCGACGCCGGCTCGTGGATGACCGGCGCGGTGATCGCGGTGGACGGCGGGCATCTGTGCTCGGCGCTGTAGGCGATCGACCTCGCCGCTTGCGACGGGCCGGCGCGCCCGCCGCATGAGGCGCAGCTGCAGTTCGCTGCAGCGCCGCATGGGACAAGACTGGGCATTGACCTGCGCCGCGCAAAGGTTCAAATTCGGCGCCAGGAGCCGTGCCCGATGCCGGCCGCACGCCCCGCCGTCGTCGACGGTCCGGCGTGGTCGCGCCGCACCAGGGCCGCTGCGCAGATGCCAGACGATCGTGACCCGAAGCTCCGGCTGCTGCAGCTGGTGCGGGACTTGGCCGACGAACTGCGTCCGGCCGGCGGCTTCGCTCGCAACCTCGGTATCGAGCACTCGCTCGAACGCGACTACGGGCTCGACAGCCTGTCGCGCGCCGAACTGGTGACGCGCATCGAAAGCGAATTCGGCGTCAGGCTCGACCCGGCCGCGCTGGCGCAAGCCGAGACACCGCACGATCTGCTGCGCATCCTCGTCGGCGCGCCGGCGGCGGGGTCGGCTGTGGCCGAGGCCGCGGCCGATCCTGACTCCGACCCACCCCGCGACGATGCACGGTGCGAACTCCCGCCCGACGCGCTCGCCACCTTGCCCGACGTGCTCGACTGGCACGCCGCGCGGCATGGCAAGCGGCTGCTGGTGACGATCGAGTCGCCGCAAGGCCCATCCACGCTGCTGAGCTATGAACGGCTGCGCATCGACGCGCTCGCGCTGGCGGCAGGGCTGGCCGCGCGCGGCCTCGGCAGCGGCGACGCGGTCGCGGTCATGCTGCCCACCGGAGCCGAGTTCTTCGCCGCCTTCTATGGCGCGCTCTACGCCGGCTGCGTGCCGGTGCCGCTGTATCCGCCGGCGCGGCTGGCACAGCTCGAAGACCACCTGCAGCGCATGGCCGGCATCCTGTGCAACGCCGAAGCGCGGCTGCTGATCACCGTGCCCGAAGCCAGGCCGCTGGCGCATCTGCTGCGCGCGCGCTGCGCGACGCTGCGGTCGGTGGCGACGGTGGCCGAGCTGAGCCTCGCGGCGGGAGACTTCGTGCACAGCGTGGCCGACGCCGAAGCGACGGCCTTCCTGCAGTACACCTCGGGCAGCACCGGCAACCCCAAGGGCGTCGTGCTCAGCCATGCCAACCTGCTGGCCAACGTGCGCGCGATGCGCCAGGCGGCGCAGGTCAGCAGCGCGGATACCTTCATGTCGTGGCTGCCGCTGTACCACGACATGGGGCTGATCGGCGCATGCATCGGCAGCCTGGTCGTCGGCTACCGGCTGGTGCTGATGTCGCCGCTGGACTTTCTCGCCAAGCCATCGCGCTGGCTGTGGGCGATCCACCGCCATCGCGCCACGCTGTCGGCGGCGCCGAACTTCGCCTACGCACTGTGTGCCAGCAAAATTGCCGACGCCGAACTCGACGGCCTCGACCTCGGCTCGTGGCGGCTCGCCTTCAATGGCGCCGAGCCGGTGAGCCCGCTGACGATCGAGCGCTTCGCGGCGCGCTTTGCGCGCTACGGTTTCAGGCGCGAAGCGATGTTCACGGTGTTCGGCCTCGCCGAGGGCGTGCTCGGCCTGACCTTTCCGCCGCTCGGCCGCGGGCCGCTGATCGACCGCGTCGACCGCGCCGCGCTGGCGCGCGACGGCATCGC
>DAORHX010000353.1:0-4344 GCA_035438245.1 Rubrivivax sp. | reverse complement strand
GACGAGCGCGCCGCACAACAAGCTCGGCGAGGAGGAGGACGCCGCGGTGGTGGAGTCAACGACTTCATCGAGGCCTCGGTCATCGACGCGCGGCTGCGCCAGCTGGAAGCGCAGCGCCGCACCATCGCCGCCGAGCTGCGCGGCAGGTAGGCCTGGCGCGCAGGCGACAATGGCGTGCGGCCCGTGCCGCCGCGCCTGCCGCCATCGCCATGCCCGACGCCCGCCCCGACCCCGACACGCTGTACGAGAGCCGCCTGCATTCGCTGCCGCTGCTGGCGCGGGGCAAGGTGCGCGACAACTATGCGGTCGGCGCCGACCGGCTGCTGATGGTCGCCAGCGACCGCATCTCGGCCTTCGACGTCGTCATGGGCCAGCCGATTCCCGGCAAGGGCCGGCTGCTGACGCGCATGGCGCTGTTCTGGTTCGCGCGGCTGGCGCATGTCGTGCCGAACCACCTGAGCGGCGAGGACCCGGCCGGCGTGGTCGCGGCCGACGAGCGCGCGCAGGTCGCAGGGCGCGCGATGCTGGTCAAGCGGCTGCGCCCGTTGCCGGTGGAAGCGGTGGTGCGCGGCTACCTGGCCGGCTCGGGCTGGGCCGAATACCAGCGCAGCGGCACGGTGTGCGGGCTGCGGCTGCCGGCGGGGCTGGCCAACGCGTCGCGCCTGGGCGAGCCGATCTTCACGCCGGCCACCAAGGCCGAGGCCGGCGCGCACGACGAGAACATCGACTTCGCGCAGATGCAGGCGCTGGTCGGCGGCGAGCTGGCCGCGCGTGTGCGCGACGTGTCGCTGCAGCTGTACCGCGAGGCGGCGGCGTTCGCGCTGCAGCGCGGCATCATCATCGCCGACACCAAGTTCGAGTTCGGCCTGGACGATGCCGGCACGCTGACACTGATGGACGAAGTGCTGACGCCCGACTCGTCGCGCTTCTGGCCGCTGCAGGGCTGGCGCGAAGGCAGCAACCCGCCGAGCTTCGACAAGCAGTTCCTGCGCGACTGGCTCGAGGCCGCGCGTGTCGACGGCCGGCCGTGGGACAAGAAGGCGCCGGCGCCCGCGCTGCCCGAGCAGGTCATCCGCGAAACCGCCTCGCGCTATGCCGAGGCGCTGCGCATCCTGACGGCCTGACGGAGCCGCGCATGGCATCGAGGCTGCTGACGCAACTGGCCTCGCGTATCGCCGCCGCGGGCGACCCGGTCGAAGCGGCTTGCCTGCGGGCGCAGCGTGGCATCTACCTGGCGCGGCAGGGCAAGCACGAACAGGCGCAGGCCATCGTCGAAGCGGTCCGCGGCGAGTTCGGCGTGCGGCCGAACGCCGAAGTCACCGCCTGGATCAGCCTGGTCGAAGCGCTGATCCATTTCTACAGCCAGCCCGGCCCGAAGGCGCTGGACCGGCTCAAGCGCGCCCACGCGCTGAGCCGCGCGATGAATCACCCCGTGCTGGTGCCGCTGTGCGCGGCGTGGCTGGCGCACCTGGAGTTCAACGCCAACCGCATGGAGGCGATGCTGCAGTACGCGGTGGAAGCGCTGCAGCTGGCGCAGCCGCAGCACCATGCCGCGCTGGCGCGTGTCAGCCTGGTGATCGCCGACGCCTTCCACTTCGCCGGCCGCTTCGACCTGGCCAAGCCCTGGTACGCAGCGGTGCGCGAGCATGCACTGGCCGATGGGGACGACGCGATGATCAGCGCGATGTTGCACAACGTGGCGGCGTTTCGTGCCAACGAAGTGCGACTCGCAGATGCGTTCGGCGCGCTGATTCCATCCGAGGCGAAGCGCGCGCTGATGGAAACTGAGTCCACGGAGAACTACGACGTGGGCATAGGCACATTGTCAATGGCGCTGCTGATTCCCTTGATGAAGGCCCAACTACTGGCGACTGCCGGCAGGTACACGGAAGCGCTTGCGATCTTCGATGAGGTTCTGGAACGGGATAGTCCCGAGAACCTGGAGCGGCGCAAGGCTTGCTTCTACGCAGATCGGGCTTGGTGTCACATTCAACTTGGCCAGAAGGACCTGGGTCTTGCAGATGTCGAGAGGGCATGTGCACGCATGAGCTACCCAGCCGACCCGGACGATGTGGCCTTTGCGCATGCCCGAGTGGCCGAAGTCCTCAGTCGACTCGGGCAGAACGAAAGGTCACTCGTACATAAGAATGAGTCGATTGAATTCAGAGCGCGGCACGTTGCGGCGCAGACGGAGCTAGTCAGTCGCCTGCAAACCGCTCTCAGCGGCACGAGGGGAACGAGAGGTCCGACTACGACGAACGAGTGAAGATGCGTTCCATGGCCGCATCAATCACCATGCCGCACAGGCTATAGATCAGCGAGCCAACCAAGGCTGCGCCGAAGCCGGCGACCTTGAAGCCTTCGAACAGCGAGCCCGCCCACCAGAACATCAGCGCGTTGATGACGAACAGGAACAGGCCCAGCGTCAGCAGCGTCACCGGCAGTGTCAGCAGCACCAGCACCGGCCGCACCAGCGTGTTGAGCAGGCCGATGACGAAGGCCGCACCCATCGCCGCGCCGAAGCCGGCGACGCTGACACCGCGGTAGAGGTGCGCCACCAGCAGCAGTGCAGCGGCCAGCAGCAGCCAGCGGATGATCAGCTTCATGTCGTCAGCATAGCGTGGGTGGCGCACGCGGCCGACAACGTCGGGGAATGGCAACCCCTGGTGCAAATCTGCTTCTCAGGCCTCGTCGCAGGCATTAACATCGTTTGCACCGGAAATCCGTCTTACACGAGGGTCGTTCAGACCTCACCGGAGCCGGTCCCTAGACCAGATGGAGAGATCACACATGGCAACTGCGAAGAAAGCTCCCGCGAAGAAGGCACCCGCCAAGAAGGCTCCGGCCAAGAAGGCGGCACCGAAGAAGCCTGCGACGAAGGCCGCGCCCGCGAAGAAGGTCGCCGCCAAGAAGGCGCCGGCGAAGAAGGCGCCGGCCAAGAAGCGTGCCCCGAGCGCGGCGTTCATGAAAGCGATGACGCCCAGCGCCGCGCTGGCCGCCGTGATCGGCGACAAGGCGCTGCCGCGCACCGAGGTCACGAAGAAGATCTGGGAGTACATCAAGAAGAACGGCCTGCAGGACCAGGCGAAGAAGACGATGATCAACGCCGACGCCAAGCTGAAGGAAATCTTCAAGAAGGCCCAGGTGTCGATGTTCGAGATGACCAAGCTGATCAGCGCGCACCTGAAGTAGGCCGCCGATCCACCGGCAACGGCCGTGGCCGCGCAAGCGCCACGGCCTTTTTGCTGCCGCGGCGCGCCGCCGACGCGCTGCGGGTGGCGCTTCAGCGCCGCAGGTGCGCGGCCAGGAAGCGCCCGGTGTGGCTGCGCGGATCGGCTGCCACCTCTTCCGGCGTGCCGGCCACCAGCAGCTGGCCGCCGCCGGCGCCGCCTTCGGGCCCCATGTCCAGGATCCAGTCGGCCGTCTTGATGACGTCCAGGTTGTGCTCGATGACGACGATGGTGTTGCCGGCGTCGCGCAGCTGGTGCAGCACCTCGAGCAGCTGGGCGGTGTCGTGGAAGTGCAGCCCGGTGGTCGGCTCGTCCAGGATGTACAGCGTGCGCCCGGTGTCGCGCTTGCTCAGTTCCAGCGCCAGCTTGACGCGCTGCGCCTCGCCGCCGGACAGCGTGGTCGCGCTCTGGCCCAGCTGGATGTAGCCCAGGCCCACGTCCAGCAGCGTCTGCAGCTTGCGCGCGATCGACGGCACGGCGCTGAAGAAGGCGTGCGCGTCTTCGACCGTCATGTCCAGCACCTGGGTGATGTTGCGGCCCTTGTACTGGATCTCCAGCGTCTCGCGGTTGTAGCGCGCGCCGTGGCAGGTGTCGCAGGGCACGTAGACGTCGGGCAGGAAGTGCATCTCGACCTTGATCACGCCATCGCCCTGGCAGGCCTCGCAGCGCCCGCCGGCGACGTTGAAGCTGAAGCGCCCGGGGCCGTAGCCGCGCTCGCGCGCCGCCGGCACCTCGGCGAAGAGCTCGCGCATCGGCGTGAACAGCCCGGTGTAGGTGGCCGGGTTGCTGCGCGGCGTGCGCCCGATCGGGCTCTGGTCGACGTTGATCACCTTGTCGAAGACCTCCAGGCCCTCGATCTGCTCGTGCGGCGCCGGCTCGGCATGGCTGCCGTAGAGCTTGCGCGCCACCGCCGCGTACAGCGTGTCGTTGACCAGCGTGCTCTTGCCCGAGCCGGACACGCCGGTGACGCAGGTGAACAGGCCCACCGGGATCTCGGCGGTGACGTTCTTCAGGTTGTTGCCGCGCGCGCCGACGATGCGCAGCACGCGCGGGTCGGTCTGCGCGGCCAGGGTCGCGCGCCGAGCGGAAGGGCACGCGTCTGAACTCCAGTCAC
>DAORHX010000352.1:0-4348 GCA_035438245.1 Rubrivivax sp. | reverse complement strand
GACGCGCCGGTCGCCCGAGGCGATGACCAGCACGGCATGGTCGTCGGCAAGGCGGCGGAAGACCACGCTCTTGGCGATCTGCCCGAGCGCCACGCCGAGCGCGTCGGCGGCCTGCTGCGAGGTGCGCGCCGCCACGTCCAGCCAGCGCGGCGTGTGGCCGTGGCCGCGCTGGCGCAGCGCGTCGGCCACACGCTGGAAACCTTCGGGAAGAGTCGTCATGTCGCCGATTCTGCAGCCTTCGGCCGCCGCCTCAGCAGGCCGCGCACGAACTTCGCCAGCAGCACGATCAGTGCGACCATCAGCGCCAGCGCGGCCGCCAGCGCGGCGAAGAACCACACCGGGTGCTGCCAGGCGAGCCACAGCATCGCCGGCACGGCGGCATCGCCGAGCAGCGACAGCGTGATGTTCGAGAACGGTTCGGGCGAGGTATTGACCGCCGCGCGCGTGCTCGCCTTGGCGATATGGCTGGTGGCGGCGAGCGTGCCGCCCATCAGCGCGGCGATCAGCGTCCAGCTGGCCTGATCGCCGCCGAACACGCCGGCGGCGAGCATCGCCCCGGCGGGAATGCGAATGAAGGTCTGCACGGTGTCCCAGATCGAATCGAGCCCCGGCACCTTGTCGGCGAAGAACTCGACGGCGAGCATCAGCCCGCTGGCCCCGAGCAGCAGCGGCTGCTGCAGCACGCGCAGGCCCTGCGGCAGCTCGACCCAGCCGAGCAGGCCGGCCAGCCCGGTGAGGAACACCACCGCGTACAGGCGCAGGCCGCTGGCCCAGCCGAGGGCCGCGGCCAGCGCGAACAGCTGCGTCGTGTCCAGATCCATGCGCCGATGCTACGGCGGCGCCGCGCGTTGGGCCACGGCCTCGTCCCAGCCGAACGCGCGCAGGTCGTCGCGGCGCAGATGCGCCTGGCAGAGCCCGCCGGCCCGTGACCGGCTGCACACAAGCGCTCACAGCGGCCGATGCGCGGCCGCGGAACAATGCGGGCACCGCCGCCAACTCCCTTGCCCACGATGAAACCCACCTGGCTCGTTGCCGCGCTGCTGGCGGCCCATGTCGCGGCGCCGCTGGCGCAGACGGTCTACGAATCGAAGGACAAGGCGGGGCCGGTGTTCTCCGACCGGCCTTCGCCCGGCGCGGTGCCGGTGGAGCTGGCGCCGCCGAACGTCGTCAGCACGCCGGCCGCCAAGCCGGCGCCGGCCGCACCCGCCTCCGCGGCATCGGCGCCGGCCTACCGGCGGCTGGTCATCGTGCGTCCGGCAGAGCAGGACATGGTGCACAGCAACAACGGCGCCTTCGACGTGCGCGCCACGCTGTCGCCGGCGCTGCGCCCGGGCGACCGCGTGCGCGTGCTGATCGACGGCAACCTGCTGCCGACGACGTACCGCAGCACCTCGCTGCACATCAGCGAGAACGACTGGCGCTCGAGCGCCGTCGGCGACAGCGGCGAGCACACCTTGCAGCTGGCGGTGGTCGGCAGCGACGGCACGCCGTGGATCGAGAGCGCGCCGGTGCGCTTCTACCTGCGCGGCGTGGCGGTCGGCGGCGGCCGGCGCCGCTAGGCTCGCCGGCGCGGCGCGGTTCAGCCCTTGTGCGACTTGTCCGCCTTGTCCGCCACCGGCGCACCGGCGGCCTTCCAGGCGCCGAAGCCGCCGTCGATGTGCGCGACACGCGGCAGCCCCATGTCCTGCAGCGTCTTCGTCGCCAGCGCCGAGCGCCAGCCGGCGGCGCAGAACAGCACCAGTTGCTTGTCGGTGGCGAACACCGGCTTGTGATACGGGCTCTCGGGATCGACCCAGAACTCGAGCATGCCGCGCGGCGCATGGAACGCGCCGGGAATCACGCCTTCGCGCTCGAGCTCGCGGATGTCGCGGATGTCGATGAACTGCACATCCTCGCGGCCGTGCAGCTCGCGCGCATCTTCGATGCTGTAGGTGGTGATGGCGGCGGTGGCTTCGTCGACCATCGACTTCACGGTCTTTCTCATGCGGTCTCCAGCAGTGGATCTCAGAACGGCCCGTGCGCGAGCCAGCGCTCGATCTGCGCCTTGCGGTCGTTGCCCCAGAACGGCTCGCCGTCGACGACGAAGAACGGCGCGCCGAACACGCCGGCGGCGATGGCCTCGTCGTTGGCGCGGCGCAAGCGCTCCTTCCAGCGCGCATCGCTCCATGCCGCTTCGGCCTGCTGCGCGTCGATGCCGCTGGCGGCAGCCAGCGACTTCAGCGCATCGGGCTGGCTGAGCATGGCGCCGCGCGTGAAGTAGCCGCGCAGCGCCGCCCGCGCCCAGGCGGTGGCCGCGGGGACGGCGTGGCTGTCGTGCAGCCACCAGAAGATGCGCGCGGCGTGCTGCGTCGGTATCGGGAACTCGTCGGGCTGAACGTAGGGCACGCCTTCGAAACGCGCCGAGCGGCGGAAGTCGCGCAGGCTGTAGTCGCGCTTGATCGGGTGCGACACCGGGCTCTTCAGCTGCGCCGCCTGGAAGGTGACGCCGAGCAGGATCGCATGCCAGCGCACGGTGCGCGCGTGGCGCGCGGCCAGTGCCTCGACCCACTCGGAGGCGATGTACGAGTACGGCGACGAAAAGTCGAAGTAGAAGTCGATCGGCGTTTTCACGAAGGCGACCATAGGCGCTGCCGGCGCCGGCGTCCATAGTGGCGTCGTTGCCGACGTCGAAGGCGGCCCTGCGGCCCGCCCGATGGCCGGCGGCGCGGCCCGCGGCCGCGGGCGGCCTCATGGCACCGGCGACAGCGGATACAGCCGCTGCAGCGTGGCGCGCAGCAGCCGGTCGACGAGCGGCGGCAGCCGCGCCGCCAGGGCCTGTGCGTCGTCGCCGCGCTCTTGCCACGGCGAGGTGCCGGCCTCGTCGGCCAGCACCTGCTCGACCACCGGCTGCCAGTGTGGCGGCGCTTCGGCACGCGCCCACTCACCGCGGCCGCGGCCGAAATGCGCCACCGCCAGATAGCGCAGCAGCGCGGCTTCGAGCAGCGTGTCCAGCGCCTCGGCGTTCCAGGCGATCCAGGACTTGTCGGTGCCGCGCACCAGGTTCACGGCGCGCGCCAGCCCGGCCGCCCCCAGCGCACCGAGCAAGCCGCCGGCGAGCAGGCCGCCGCCCAGCGTCAGCCCGCCGGCAGCGATGTCGGCTTTCAACCCGACCAGCGCGCCGGTCAGCGCGCCGCCGATCAGCGCCGCCTTGCTTTCGTCCATGCGCAGGCTCAGCTGGTAGTGCCGGGCCAGGCGCTGCAGGATCTCGCCCTGCGCCTGGCCGGCCAGGCCGTGCAGTTCGATCAGCTGCGTGGTGCTGGCACGCACCTCGGCATCCAGCGCCTCGGCCAGCGCCGCCTGCGCCAGCAGGGTCGGGTTGCGCTCGTCGGCCGACAGCCCCAGCGCAGCGCCCAGCTTGCGCAGCCCGGCGCGCAGCGCACCGCGCTCGGCCAGCTCTTCGCGCGCCAGCGCCAGCCGCGCCATGCTCTGCGCCAGTGCGTCCACCGAGGCGTCGTAGACCGCCAGGCGCTGTGCGCGCCAGGCGGCGCCGAGGCGCTGCATCAGCGCGCGGCGCTCGCCCTGCAGGCTGGCCTCGATGGCCTGCAGCAGCACCAGCTCCTGCACCCAGCAGCGCGCGAAGGCATCGAGCGGCAGCACCTGGGTCACGAACCCGAAGGGCGCCAGATGCTCGCGCCAGCGCTGCGCTTCAGCCTGCTCCAGCGCGCCTTCGCGCGGCGCGCCGAGTTGGTTGAGCAGCACGATCACCGGCTTGCCCACCCAGCGCAGCAGCGCCATCTCGCTGGCCACGTAGGCGGCGGCCTCGGGCTGCTCGGCCGCGCTGACCAGGTAGAGCACGACATCGCTGGTCTCGGCCACGTGGCGCAGCGCCTGCTGGCTGGCCCAGAAGGGCCGGTCACGCCAGCGGTCCCACACCTGGCTGAGGAACCAGCCCAGCGGGTTGCCCGATTGCTGCATGCGCCGCAGCAGGCGAACGCTGTCGCCGAAGCCGGGCGTGTCCCACAGCCGCAGCGTCTCGCCCGCCGGCGTGCGCAGCATCTCGTACGCATCGGCAAACTCGGTGACATGCGGCGCGTCGCGCACCTCGCCGACGTCGCGGCCGAGCAGCGTGCGCGCCAGCGTGGTCTTGCCGGCGTTGGTGTGCGACACCAGGCTCAGCTGCAGGCTGCTCATAGTGCGGCCTGCAGCGCCGCCTCGGCGGCCGGCAATGCGTCGGCGCGCAGTTCGGCGAACACCACCGCACTGCCGACGGATTGCGCCAGCGCCGACCAGGCCTGGCGGCGCTCGCGGCGGCGCGCCGAGTCGGCACCGAAGCGCTGCACGAAGGCGCTTTCGTCGACCAGCATCAGCG
>DAORHX010000351.1:0-4351 GCA_035438245.1 Rubrivivax sp. | reverse complement strand
GGCGATGACCTGCTCCGGCGCGGCCAGCGCCTTCGCCAGACCTTCGCCGCCGCCCTGCGCCAGCCACGCCGCCAGGTCGGCGCCGACGCGGCCGGGCTCGCGCAACAGCACCTGGTTCAGCCGCGGGTCCATGCCTGGCATCGCTTCAGCGCATGCCGGCGGCCGGCCGCGCCGCCGCCTGCGCGCGCAGGCCGACATCGGCGCGCAGGTCGAAGTGCGCGTAGCTGGGGAACAGCTGCGGCGAACGTCGGTCCAGCGGCAGCCCGGCGAGCATCAGTTCGCGCTGCCACGCGACCACATGGCCGATGCCGGCGCGCCCACCGATGAAACGGCCTGCCGACGCCGCGGCCGCGGCCCCGGCACGCCGGCCCATGCTCAGGATGTCGAGCAGCGCGTTGCCCATCAGCCGGTTGCGGCCATGCAGGCCGCCGCTCAGCTCGCCCACGCAGTACAGGCCGGGCACGCTGGCGGCGCCGTCCTGGTCGATGGCCACGCCGCCGTTCTGGTAGTGCAGCGTCGGGTAGACGAGGAAGGGTTCACGCGCCGCGTCGTGGCCGCACTTGCCAGCCAGATGGCGCAGCGTGACCAGGCGCTGCTCGAGGATGCCGGGGTGCTGCAGCGCCAGCGTCGGCGTGTCCAGCAACACGCCGAGCTGGCCGCCGCGCTCGATGCCACGGCCTTCGGCGCATTCGCGCAGGATCGCCGAGGCCACCACGTCGCGCGGCGCCAGCTCGTCGACGAAGCGTTCGCCCTCGCCGTTGATCAGCCTGGCGCCGGCCGAGCGCGCGGCTTCGGACACCAGGCCGCCGGCCAAGTGCGGCGGGTAGGCGATGCCGGTCGGGTGGTACTGGAACGAGTCCAGCTCGCGCAACCGCGCGCCCAGGCGGTAGGCCAGCACCAGGCCGTCGGCGGTGGCGCCGTAGTGGTTCGAGGTGGGAAAGCGGTTCAGGTGCAGCCGCCCCGCGCCGCCGGTGGCCAGCAGCACCGCGCGTGCGCGCACCAGCACGAAGCTGCGCCACTCCAGGTTGTAGAGCACGGCGCCGGCGCAGCGGCCGCGTTCGTCGGACAGCAGCTCGACCACCGGGCAGCGGTTCCAGGTGTCGATGCCGGCGTCGAGCTCGACCGCCTCGCGCAGCACGCGCATCATCTCCAGCCCGGTGTAGTCGCGGTACGACAGGATGCGCGCCGCCGTGGCACCGCCGGGCTTCTTGCGCAGCAGCTTGCCGCCGAGCGCCTGGCCGTCCTCGAGGTCGAAGGCCATGCCCAGGCGAATCAGCCAGCGGATCACGCCGGGGCCGTCCAGCACCATCTGCGCCACCAGTGCGGGCTCGGCGCAGAAGTGGCCGGCGCGCAAGGTGTCCTCGAAGTGCCGCTGCGGGCTGTCGTCCTCGCCGACCGCGGCCTGGATGCCGCCTTCGGCCATCACCGTGTTGCTGTCGCCCAGGCGCAGCTTGGTGGCCAGCAGCACGCGCGCGCCTTGTTCGGCAGCGGTCAGCGCCGCGGCGCAGCCGGCGCCGCCGCCGCCGATCACCAGCACGTCGGTGGTCACGAGTTGCGCGCCGGCGATGTCGACATCGTCGATCAGCGCATTGGCCTGCAACTGCTGCGCGAGCTCGGGCTGGCAGGCCTCGCCGCGGTTCACACCGACGACCAGCGGCACGCGCGCGTTGGCCGCGTGGTCAGGGTGGTAGGCGGCGAGCAGTTCGGCGGCCGAGGCGCTGTGCGCGCGCAGCGCCGGCGTCGCGCCGGCACGCCAGCGGCCGAGCGCGTCTTCGTAGGCGATGGCGGCGGGCACGGCGGCGCTTTCGGCTTCAGATGTGCACGACGCCGAAGCGCCAGCCGCGCATGAAACGACCAACAGCCTTCACCGCACAGACGCCGAGGTCGCAGAGGGCCGCAGAGGAGTTCAAGGCATGGGTCTGTCTGCGCTTCTCTGCGTTCTCGGCGTCTCTGCGGTGAATGACTTGGGGATTCATTCCTGCGGGCGCCTCGCCCCCGGCGCGTCGAAGTCGATGCCCATCGCGCCGCTGTCGATCTGCTGCAGCCGGCGCATCAGGTCGCCCGGGCGCAGGCCCAGCGACGCCGTCATGCGCCGCACGAACAGGCCGAGGTGGTTGGGCCGGATGTGCTCGGGGCAGGCCAGCGTGCACAGGTTGCACATCACGCACTCGTCGAACACCTGGCCGGCCGCGCCGAGCCGGCCTTCGACCGCCAGGTTCACGCCGCGCTGCACCTCGAGCCCCTTCGGGCAGGCGCGGTCGCAGCCGCCGCAGTGGCGGCAGTGCGCCGCCTCGGGAAACCGTTCGCCGACCTGGCGCAGCGCGTCCCAGCTGTCGGCGATGTCCTGCAGCCGATAGACGTGCCGCACCGACGCGGTGAAGTAGTCGAGGAAGGCCACCTGCATGCCCGGCTCGACCACCGTTTCGCAGGCGAGCTGGGTGCGCACCTCGGCGTCGCCGGCGCGCCGCACCATCACGCGGCACGAGCCGCACACGCCCTGCCCCATGCAGCCCACGCCCTCGACCAGCGTGTGGCCGGCATGCACGTAGGCCTGCAGGATCGAGCTCGACGCCGCGGCCTCGATGTCCAGTCCTTCGATGCTGAGAAGCACCTTCGTCACGGGGGCGGCTCCTTCGCAGCGCCACGATGGCGTGGCGACCAACAAGAATAGCGCACGGCCCGTGCCAAACCGCGCGGCGCTCGCGCAGAATGCGCCGGCCGTACCACGAGGAGAACGAGCTTGGGTTTCAAACCGATGCCGATGGCGATCGCGCTGGCGATCGGGCTGCTGATCTGGTTCGTCATCCCGCCGCCCGAGGGCGTGACGCCCAACGCCTGGCAACTGCTGGCGCTGTTCGTCGGCACCATCGCCGCGATCATCGGCAAGGCCATGCCGATCGGCGCGCTGTCGATGCTGGCCATCACGCTGGTGGCGATCACCGGCGTGACCAGCGACAAGCCGGCGACGGCGATCGTCGACGCGCTGAGCAGCTTCGCCAACCCGCTGATCTGGCTGATCGGCGTGGCCATCATGATCTCGCGCGCACTGGTCAAGACCGGGCTGGGCGCGCGCATCGGCTACGGCTTCATCGCGCTGTTCGGCAAGCACACGCTGGGCATCGGCTACGGCCTGGCCGCGGCCGAGCTGACGATCGCGCCGGTGACGCCGAGCAACACCGCGCGCGGCGGCGGCATCATCCACCCGATCATGCGCGGCATCGCCGCCAGCTTCGGCTCCGACCCCGAGCAAGGCACGCAAAACCGCATCGGCCGCTACCTGGCGCTGGTCAACTACCACGCCAACCCGATCACCTCGGCGATGTTCATCACCGCCACCGCGCCGAACCCTTTGGTGGTCAAGCTGGTCGCCGATGCCACCGGCGCGCAGGTGCAGCTGAGTTGGGGCACCTGGGCGCTGGCGATGCTGCTGCCCGGGCTGGTGGCGCTGGTGCTGATGCCGCTGGTGATCTACGTGCTCTACCCGCCCGAGATCAAGCGCACGCCCGACGCGGCGGCCTTCGCGCGCGGCAAGCTGCACGAGCTCGGCCCGATGCACCGCGACGAGAAGATCCTGCTCGGCGTGTTCGCGCTGCTGCTGTTCCTGTGGGCCGGCGTGCTGGAGCGGCTGGTCGACCCGGGCTGGGCGGTCGATCCGACCACCGCCGCCTTCGTGGGCCTGAGCGTGCTGCTGCTGACCGGCGTGCTCGCCTGGGAGGACCTGCTCAAGGAGAAAAGCGCCTGGGACACGGTGGTGTGGTTCTCGGCGCTGGTGATGATGGCCACCTACCTGAACAAGCTCGGCCTGATCGCCTGGCTGTCCAAGTCCATCGAAACCGGCATCGGCGGGCTCGGCCTGGAGGGCTGGTTCCCGGCATGTTCGCTGCTGCTGCTGGCCTACATCTATGCGCACTACATGTTCGCCAGCACCACCGCGCACATCACCGCGATGTTCGGCGCCTTCTACGGCGCCGGGCTCGCCTTGGGCGCGCCGCCCTTCCTGTTCGCGCTGCTGATGGCCGCGGCGTCGAACATCATGATGACGCTGACCCACTACGCCACCGGCACCTCGCCGGTGATCTTCGGCTCGGGCTACACGACGCTGGGCGAATGGTGGAAGTGCGGTTTCGTGATGAGCGTGGTGCTGATCATCGTGTGGGTGCTGGTCGGCGCCGGCTGGTGGAAGCTGCTGGGCTACTGGTGAGCATCGCGGTCGCGGGGCCGGCCTGCGCTCGGGCGGCGAACGCCTCCTGCGACCTCGCGTTCAAAGGCAGAGAGCGTTCAGCGGCTTTCGGCGCAAAGCCGAACTTCACGGTCCGCTGTAGGAGCGGCCTGTGCGGGGCGAAGCCGGCGC
>DAORHX010000350.1:0-4356 GCA_035438245.1 Rubrivivax sp. | reverse complement strand
ACTGCCGCGGCCACGCGCAGGCTGCGCCACAGCGCCAGCCCCGATCCGTTTCGCGTCTTCAAACTCATCTCGATCTTCCTCGTCTGTCTAACGCGCCGCGGTGCGGTCGGTCACGATCTTCGGGGTGATGAACACCAGCAGCTCGGTCTTCTTGGTGGACAGCAGCCGGTTCTTGAACAGCCAGCCCATGTACGGAATGTCGCCGAGCAGCGGCACCTTGTTGATCTCTTCCTGGTTGGTCTGCGTGAAGATGCCGCCGATGACCACCGTGCCGCCGTTCTCCACCAGCACCTGCGTGCGCACGTGCTTGGTGTCGATGGCGAAGCCCTGCAGCGTCGGACGGCCGACGCTGTCCTTGTTGACGTCCAGGTCGAGCAGCACGTAGCCCTCGGGCGTGATCTGCGGCGTGACCTCGAGCTTCAGGATCGCCTTGCGGAACTGCACCGAGGTCGCGCCGCTGGAGGTCGCGGCCTGGTACGGCAGTTCCTCGCCCTGCTCGATCAGCGCCTTCACCTGGTCGGCGGTGATGACGCGCGGGCTCGAGACGATCTTGCCGTTGCCGTCGTTCTCCAGCGCCGACAGCTCCAGGTTCAGGAACTTGTCCGCCGACGCGCTGAACAGCGACAGCGCGAAGGTCGCGGCGGCCGCGCCGAGCGCACCGGTGTTGGCCGGCAGGTTGACGAACTGCGTGTTGGAGAACTCCACCGGCGGGCTCTGGCCGGTCTGCGCACCGACCGCGGCATAGTTGCCGCCCACCTGCGCGCCCGGGCCCGAGGTCGGCGGCCCCGACAGGTTGGCGAAGCCGAGCTTGACGCCCAGGCTCTGCCCCCAGTTGTCGGTGGCCTCGACGATGCGCGCTTCGATCAGCACCTGGCGCACCGGGATGTCGATCTTGGCGATCATCGCCTGCACTTCTTCCAGCTTCGACGGGATGTCGGTGACGAACAGCTGGTTGGTGCGCTGCTCGAACAGCACGCTGCCGCGCGGCGACAGGATGCGCCCGGTGTTCTGCCCGGTGGCGTCGGCCATCGACTGCCCGACCATGGCCGAGCCGACCAGGCTCTTGGCGATGGTCTCGGCCTTGGTGTAGTTCAGCTGGAAGGCCTGCGTGCGCGTCGGCTCGAGGTCGGCGATCTTGCGGCGCGACTCGAGCTCGACCTGCTCGCGGTTGGCGAGTTCTTCCTTCGGCGCGATCCACAGCACGTTGCCGTTCTTGCGTACGCCCAGCCCCTTGCTCTGCAGGATGATGTCCAGCGCCTGGTCCCACGGCACGTCCTTCAGCCGCAGCGTGACGGTGCCGGTGACGCTGTCGCTGGTGACGACGTTGAAGTTGGTGAAGTCGGCGATGACCTGCAGCAGCGCGCGCACTTCGATGTTCTGGAAGTTCAGGCTCAGCTTCTCGCCCGAGAAGCCCGGCCCCTGCACCAGCTTGTGCGGGTCGACCTTCAGCGGCCGCACCTCGAGCACGAACTGGTTGTCGGTCTGGTACGCGCTGTGTTCCCACGAACCCTTCGGCTCGACCACCATGCGCACACGGTCGCCGCTCTGGAAGGTGGACACGGCCTGCACCGGTGTGCCGAAGTCGGCCACGTCCAGGCGCCGGCGCAGCTTCTCGGGCAGCGTCGAGCGCAGGAACTCGACCACCAGGTTCTGCCCCTGCTGGCGGATGTCCACGCCCACCTGGGTGCTCGGCAGGTCGACGACGACGCGGCCCGCGCCTTCGCTGCCGCGGCGGAAGTCGACGTCGCGCAGCGCCAGCGGCTGCTCGT
Organism: Rubrivivax sp.; assembly: GCA_035438245.1. GTDB lineage: Bacteria > Pseudomonadota > Gammaproteobacteria > Burkholderiales > Burkholderiaceae_C > Rubrivivax. The sequence continues at coordinate 2,587 of DAORHX010000350.1, read as the reverse complement.
TCTGCGCCTGCGAGAAGTGCGTCGGTGCGCCGCTCGCCGTGGCCACCGGGCTGGTGGCGTCGAGCAGCACGATCAACGACTTGCCCTGCAGCTGCACGCGGTAGCTGGCCGCCTGGCGCAGGTTCAGCACCAGGCGCGTGCGTTCGCCGGACTGCGCGACGTTGGCCGAGCGCAGGTTGCCCTGGTTCAGCTCCACCGAGTTGCGGCCCATGCCGTTGCCGACGCCGGGCAGGTCGATGGCCACGCGCGGCGGCGACTGCACGGCGAAGCCTCCGGGCACCGCGCTCAGCGGCTCGCTGAGCTCGACGCGCACGACGTCGGTGCCGGCTTGCTGCGACGCGGTGATCGACTGGATCACGTTCTGCGCGAACGCCGCGAGCGGAGCGGCGAGTGCGAGCGCCAACACGGCGGCCTTGGCGCACCACTTGTGCATCATGCGGTTCTCCACGGTACTTGTCATTTGGCCTTCTCCTGCAGCTGCAGGGTACTGGTGCGCTCGATCCATTCGCCGGCGGCGTCCTGCACGATCTCGCGCAGTTCGATCTGGGTTTCGGTGATCTTCATGATGCGGCCGTAGTTCTGGCCGATGTGCTCGCCGAGCTTGACCTGGTAGAGCAGGTTGTCGACGCGCAGCAGCGCGAACGGCTGCGCCTGCTTGGCGACGCTGCCGACCATGCTCATGCTGTCCAGCGGATAGGCTTCCAGCGGCTCCTTGCGGCGGCTCAGCTCGGCACCGAGCATCGAGTTCGGCTGCTTGGCCTCCACCTTCAGCGCGACGCTCAGCTTCTGGTTGCTGAACGGGTCGACCGCCTGCGCCGAGGCATAGGGCTGGGCCTCGAACTTCTTCGGCGGCGACAGCGGCGAGACGTTGGGCTTGACCTCGCGCCGCTGGCGCTCGATCCATTCCTGCAGTTCCTCGTTCTCGGCGCCGCAGCCGGCCAGCAGCGCCAGCAGCAGCGAGCCGGCGACCCAGCGCCGGGTGTTCGAGCGGCTCGTCATTTCTTCGCTCCCGCGGCCTTGGCCTTCTCGGCGGCGGCCTTCTGCTGCTGCGCCGCCACTTCGGCAGCATCGAGATAGCGGTAGGTGCGCGCCGTGGCCTCCATCGACAGGTTGCCGCTGGTGTCGCGCGTCGACGGCGGCGCGATCGACAGGTTGTGCAGCGTGACGATGCGCGACAGGTTGGCCACGTCGGCGGCGAACGAACCCATGTCGTTGTAGCGGCCGCTGACCTTGATGGCGATCGGCAGCTCGGCGTAGTAGTCCTTGATCTCGACCTGGCCGGGACGGAACAGCTCGAACTGCAGCCCGCGGCCGAGGCCGGCCTGGTTGATGTCGGACAGCAGCGCGTCCATCTCGGCCTTGCCGGGAAGCTGCTTCTCGAGCTGCGTCACGTATTCCTGCACCTGCAGCTTCTGCTTGCGCAGCTCGCCCAGGTTGACGGCCTGGCCGAGCTTGCTGACGTAGTCGCGCTTCAGCGCGGGCTCGCGGTCGCGCTCGGCCTGCAGTTCCTCGTCGGCCGTGGACAGCAGCGCGAACCAGCAGGCCACCACCACCGCGACGGCCGTGAGCAGCCAGCTGGCGACCTTGGGCAGCGCCGGCCACTGGCCGGGCTCCTTCGGGTTGAGGCCGCGAAACTGCGACGCAGCGTTCTCGACGATGCTGCTGACATCGAAGGACGGTTTGCTGGGCTTGGTGCTCATGACGGCCTCACGATGCCTTCTTCTCGGCCGCGCTGGCGGCGCCGGCCGGGGCCGAGGCGGCGTCGGCGGCGCTCAGCGGCCGCTTGATGTTCAGCCGCATCGAGAACTCGTTCAGCCGGCGCTGGTCGCGGCCGACTGCGCCGCCGGACTGCGGCGTGGCGCTGGCGGTCTTGATCTCCACCAGCTCGGGCTTTTCCAGCCACGGCGAGTTGTACAGCGTGTTGCGCAGGAACTCGGACACACGCTCGTTGGTCTGCGCCATGCCGGTGACCAGCACGGCCTGGCCGGTCTGCTTGATGCTGGTCAGGTAGACGCCTTCGGGCGTCTGCTTGACCAGTTCGTCGAGCAGGTACACGGGGATGTTGCGATCGGTCTGCAGGCCTTCGACCGCCTTCTGCCGCGCCTTCAGCGCCTCGATCTCGGCACGCAGCGTGGCGATGTCCTTGATCTGCAGCTCCAGCCGCGCGATCTCGGCCTTGAGGAAGTCGTTGCGCGCCTGCTGTGCCGACGTCATCTGCTGCAGCACCGCGTACCAGATGCCGGCGACGAGCAGGCCGAACGCGGCGCTGGCGACCAGCGTGGCGAAGAACGCACGTTTGCGCTGCCGCCGCTTTTCCTCGCGATGCGGCAGGAGGTTGATCAGGATCACTGCACGAATCTCCGCATGGCCAGGCCGCAGGCCGTCAGGTAGGACGGCGCTTCGCGCCGCAGGGTCGATTCGCGCACCGCCGAGCCCAGCTTCATGCGGTCGAACGGGTTGACGACCTGCGAGGCGAAGCCGGTGAGTTCGGTGACGCGGTCCTTGAGCCCGGGCAGCGTCGCCGTGCCGCCGGCCAGCATCACGTAGTGCACCTTGTGGTGCGGCGTGCTGGTGAAGAAGTACTGCA
>DAORHX010000349.1:0-4380 GCA_035438245.1 Rubrivivax sp. | reverse complement strand
GTCACCAAGGACGCGAAGCAGATCGACGGGCCGATCACCGCGTGGCAGAAGGACGACAAGCTGTGGCTGGAGCTCACGCCCGAGCAGTTCGGCAAGCCGTTCATGTGGTCGCCCAAGCTGTCCACCGGCATCGGCGAAGCCTTCGTTCTGGGCGGGCTGATGGGCTACGGCATCAGCGGTGCCGGCGGCCCGCAGCTGGTCGAGTTCGTGCGCGTGCACAACACCGTGCGCCTGCTGGCGCGCAACACGGACGTCATCGCCAAGCCCGGCACGCCCGAGGCACGCGCCGTCGGCGCGTCCTATTCGCCGAGCCTGCTGGGCAGCATGGCGGTGGCCAGCCAGCCGCACCCGCAGCGCAAGTCGGTGCTGGTCGATGCCAGCAGCCTGTTCCTCAGCGACCTGCAGGGCGTGGGCCTGCAACTGCAGCGCGCATTCCGCCAGGGTTACAGCCTGGACCCGCGCAACAGCCACGTCACCGCGGTGCGCGGCTCGGCGCAGTCGCTGGAGATCCAGACGCAGAACCACTACTACGCCGGCAGCCTCGCGGTGCCGCAGCCGGGCAGCCCGCCGGGCATGCCGGTGCCGACCCTGCCGCGCTACGTGCCCGACACGCGCAGCCTGTTCGTCGGCCACCACTATTCGCTGGCGCCGCTGCCCGAGACGCCGATGCCGGCGCGGCGCGCCGACGCACGCCTGGGCCTGACGAGCCAGTCCGTGCTGGACTTCGGCGACGACCTGGCGCGCTCGCCGCGCGTGCGCTCGATCGAGCGCTGGCGGCTGGAGAAGAAGGATCCGCAGGCCGCGCTGTCCGAGCCGGTCAAGCCGATCACCTTCTGGATCGACCGCAACGTGCCGCTGAAGTACCGCGCGGTGGTCGGCGAGTCGATCCTCGAATGGAACAAGGCCTTCGAGCGCATCGGCTTCAAGGACGCGATCGTCGTCAGGCAGCAGGCCGACGATGCCGAGTTCGACACGCTCGACCTCGGCTATTCGTCGGTGCGCTGGATGATGTCGGCGGTGCCGGGTTTCGGTGCCATCGGCCCGAAGCACGTCGACCCGCGCAGCGGCGAGATCCTCGATGCCGACATCGGCTTCGAGACGCTGAGCTCGCGCTCGCAGCGCACCCTGCGCGCGCAGACGCTGTCGGCCGTGGCGGCGTTCAGCGCCGTGCTCGGCGGCCCGGCCGGGCCCGCGCATCGCCACGAGCACTGCCAGTACGGCGACATGGCGGCCGAGCAGCTGGGCTATGCGCTGGACGTGATGGAGGCGCGCGGCGAGCTCGAGCCCGACAGCCCGCAGGCCGAGGAGTTCGTGCGCGCCTACATCAAGGACACGCTGATGCACGAGGTCGGGCACACGCTCGGCCTGCGCCACAACTTCCGCGCCTCGCGCGTGTATTCCGAGCAGCAGCTGTCCGACGCCGAATTCACGCGTGCCAACGGCACCACCGGCTCGGTGATGGAATACAACGCGATCAACCTGCCGCGGCCCGGGCAGCGCAGCGGTGTGCCGTTCATGACCACGCTCGGGCCCTACGACTACTGGGTCATCGAATACGCGTACAAGCCGATCGCGCCGGACGACGAGAACGCCGAGCTGCTGCGCATCGCCGCGCGCAGCAGCGAAGCGCTGCTGGCCTACGGCACCGACGAGGATGCTGCGGTCGGCATCGACCCGGAGACGATCCAGCTCGACCTGGGCGCCGACCCGATCGCCTATGCCGCGAAGAGGCTGGAGATCGCGCGCGACCTGTTCCTGCGCCAGGAACGGCGCGAGCTGAAGTCGGACCAGAGCTACGCGGTGCTGCGTCGATCGTTGGCGTATGCGATCGCCGACGCGGGGCGCGCGGTCGGCGTGCTGGTGCGGCAGATCGGTGGCGTGCGCACGCTGCGCGACCACCCGGGCAGCGGCCGCGACCCGCTGAAGCCGACCGACGCGGCGACGCAGCGCCAGGCGCTGCGCCTGATCGCGCACGACGTGCTGTCGATCGACGGCCTGGCGGTGACGCCGACGCTGCAGCGCCGGCTGGCGCCGGACTTCGAGGACCGCGGCGACAACCCGACGCTGCCGACCGACTACCCGGTGCCGCAGCGGCTGCTCGACCTGCAGCGGGTGGTGCTGAGCCAGCTGATGAGCGATGCGGTTGCCGCGCGCATCCTCGACAGCGTCGGCAAGACCGACCGGCCTGCCGACGCGTTCCAGCTGTCCGAGCTGTACGAGCGGCTGAACCGCGACATCTGGAGCGAACTGGCCAAGGGCGGCAACATCAGCGCGACGCGGCGCGAATTGCAGCGCGAGCATGTCAACCGCGTCGCGAACACGCTGCTGCGCCCGAACCCGCAAGCCCGCGCCGACGCGCGCAGCCTGCTGCGCGTGCAGGCGCTGCGACTGCAGGCGCAGTTGGGCAAGGCGCTGAAGCGCCAGGCGACGATGGATGCGGCCACGCGCGCGCACCTGCAGGACAGCGCCGAAACGCTGGCGCAGGCGCTGGCGGCGAAGGTGCAGCGGGCGGGGGTTTGACCGAGACGACGCGCCTCAGGCGCGCCGGCGTTGGCGCGCAGTGAGCCCCAGGCCCGCCAAGCCCAGCGCGAGCAGCGAGTAGCTCGACGGTTCCGGCACGTCGTTGATCTGCTGTGGCCGCAGCTGCAGCGAGGTCTGGATCTTCAGGTTCGATTCGGTCCTGTGGCGCTCGGCGAAGAAGAAGTCGAAGCTGTAGTTGCCTTCGGCGTAACCTGCCAGCAACGTGTCCAGATTGACCGACGCCGACTGCTGGCCATGCACGCCGCCAAGGTCGATGCCGAGCTTCTTGTCGAAGAACACCCAGACGTCGTCGTCGCCGGTGAAGCTGAAGGTCTGGCCGGCCCCGGGCTTGTAGCCGAAGCTCGCGGCAATCTGGTAGGTGAAGTGGTAGTTGTGCGAGTTCCCCTGGTTGCCCAGCAACTCGTTGTCGATCGGGAAGAAGCTGCTGTTCGAGTAGCTGTAGAGGCCTGAACCGGGCGCAGTTTCGTTCAGGGTCAGCGACAGCGCCTTCGTGTCCGTCGTCTTCGTGTACCACAGGCCGAAGTTCGCTGCATTGACCAAGGCTTGGCCGGTCGCTGTCAGGGTGGGTGAACTGCCGACGAGCGTGTTGTTCACCATGCCGGAGGCGCTGACGATCGGGCCTTCGAAGTTCACGCCGTCGGCGGTGAAGTCGCGCACCGTGCCGTTGAGCGTCACGCTGGCGGCGGATGCGGTGTGCGCGCCCAGGGCGAGCAGGCTGGCGGCGAGGAGTCTGTGCATGGTGGTGACGTAGCGAAGACGCGGTGCATCCATTCTTTCGACCCTGCACACGCCGCACATCTCCGCGACCGCGGGGTGGCCCCGCGACCGCGGGGTGCGTGGCGTGTTCGGCGGCGGCCGCTTGTAACGCGGTGCCGTTCAGGCCGGTGTCGATCCGCTACCTGCCTCGCGCCACAGCCACGCGGCGCCGCGCACGCCCGAGGCGTCGCCGTGACGGCTGGGCTTCAGGAGCGTGCGCACGGTGTCGCGGTGGCCGCCCGACGCCACCCAGCGGCTCCACAGCCGCGGCACCTGCTCGTACAGCAGGTCGACCTGCGACAGACCGCCGGCCAGCACCACGACATCCGGGTCGAGCAGGTTGATGACGCTGGCCAGCGCGCGTGCCAGCCGCGTGCAGTAGCGCTGCAGCGTGGCCTGGCATGCGTCGTCGCCCTGCGCCGCGGCGGCAGCGATCTGTGCTGCGCTCAGCGCTGCGCCACCGAAGTGCCGATGTTCGCGCGCCAGACCGGGGCCGCTGAGCAGCGTCTCGTTGCAGCCGCGCTGGCCGCAGTAGCAGTCGAACATCGGGTCCTCGCCCGCCACGGCCCATGGCAGCGGGTTGTGGCCCCATTCGCCGGCCAGGCCGTTGGGTCCGGCGAGCACGCGGCCGTGCACCGCGATGCCGGCGCCGCAGCCGGTGCCGAGGATGGTGGCGAAGACCACCGGCGCGCCGGCGCCGGCGCCGTCGGTGGCTTCGGACAGCGCCAGGCAGTTGGCATCGTTGGCCAGCCGCACCCGCTGGCCGAGCCGCCGTTGCAGGTCGGCTTGCAGCGGCCGGCCGTTCAGGCACTGCGAGTTGGCGTTCTTCATCAGCCCGGCGGGCGTCAGGCTGCCGGGTGTGCCGAGGCCGACGCTGCAGGCGCCGCCGCCGGCCACGCGCGCCTCGTCCACCAGCGCGGCGATGGCCTGCAGCGTGGCGTGGTAGTCGTCGGCCGGCGTGGCGACGCGTCGGCGCCAGAGCGTCTCGCCCTGCGCCGACAGCAGCATCGCCTCGATCTTGGTGCCGCCCAGGTCGATGCCGAGGGCGTGCATCAGAGCGGCTGGCAGCGCTCTTGCAGCCAG
>DAORHX010000348.1:0-4384 GCA_035438245.1 Rubrivivax sp. | reverse complement strand
CTCGGCCAGGCGGTTGCCGACGCAGCGGTGGATGCCGAAGCCGAAGCTCAGGTGCTGGCGCGGCCGCGCGCGGTCGATGATGAAGGCCTCGGGGTTGTCGATGGCTTCCTCGTCGCGGTTTCCCGACAAGTACCACATCACCACCTTGTCGCCCTCGAGGATCTTCTTGCCGCCGAGCTCGACGTCGCGCAGCGCGGTGCGGCGCATCATCGGCAGCGGCGTCTGCCAGCGGATGACCTCGGGCACCATGCTGTCCACCAGCGCCGGGTTGGCGCGCAGCTTGGCCCACTCGTCGGGATGGCGGCTCATCGCCAGCACGCCGCCGCTCATCGAGTTGCGCGTGGTGTCGTTGCCGCCCACGATCAGCAGTATCAGGTTGCCCATGTACTCCAGCGGTGGCATGTGCCGCGTCGCCGGGTTGTGCGCGAGCATCGACACGAGGTCGTTCTTCGGGGCTGAGTTGACGCGCTCGTTCCACAGCCGCGTGAAGTAGTTGAACATCTTGCCCAGCTCGGCCAGGCGTGCTTCCTGCGATTCGACGATGTGGTCGACCTCGGGCACCGAGGTCGACACGTCGGACCACCAGGTCAGCAGCTTGCGGTCCTCGAACGGGAAATCGAACAGGGTGGCCAGCATCTGCGTCGTCAGCTCGATCGACACGCGCTGCACCCAGTTGAATTCCTCGTTGCGCGGCAGTTCGTCCAGCACCTTGGCGGTGCGCGCGCGGATCGTGCCTTCCATCGACGCCAGGTTCTGCGGCGCGACGATCGGGCTGACCGCCTTTCGCTGCTCGTCGTGCTTCGGCGGGTCCATCGCGATGAACATGTGCAGCCGCTGCTCGATGCTCGGCGCGTTGTACAGCGCGATGCCGCCCTGCGTGTAGTCCGACGAGTACACGCCGTGGTTCGTGTCCACGGCCATGATGTCCTTGTACTTCGTCACCGACCAGAAGCGGCCATAAAACTGGTTGTCGTTGAAGTGCACCGGGTCGTCGCGGCGCAGCCGCGCCAGGTAGTGGCCGACCGTGTCTTCCTGGAACAGCCGCGGCTTGCTGACGTCGATCTGCTCGATCGGCAGCGAAAAGGCTTCCTCGCGGGCCAGCGCCTGCAGTTCGGCATCGTGCGCAACGGGTGCGTTCATCTCGGGCTCCTCCGCTGCGGGCCTCAGTGCTGGCCGTCCGGCAGGCGCAGCACGATGCCGGCCAGCGCGTCGCTCATCTCGATCTGGCACGACAGGCGCGAGTTCTGCTGCGTCGCCGCGGCGAAGCTGAGCATGCTGTCTTCCATCTCGGTGCGCGCGCCGGTCTTCGCCAGCCAGGCCGGGTCGACGTAGACGTGGCAGGTGGCGCAGGCGCAGGCGCCGCCGCAGTCGGCGTCGATGCCGGGCACGTTGTGGTCGACGGCGGCGCGCATCAGCGACACGCCGTTGCTGGCGTCGACGTCGTGGCGCGTGCCATCGTGTTCGAAGAAGGTGACGGTGGGCATGGGTGCGGGCTGCGGCAGTGATGGCGGCGCATCATAGAAAGATTCGAATGGCTGTTCAAGTTCGTGCGGCCGATCCATTCATGCTGCGCCGCGACATGCAGGTGCCGGCCTACACTGCGCCGCAAGCAGCTTCGGAGTCCGGCGACGATGCATCCTTCGATCCACGCCCGCACCATGCCCGACCGCCCGGCCTACGTGATGGCCGGCAGTGGGCATGCCATCAGCTACCGGGAGCTCGACGAGGCGTCGAACCGGCTGGCGCAATTCTTCCGCAGCATCGGCCTGCGCGTCGGCGACCGCATCGCGTTGATGCTGGAGAACCACCCGCGCTACTTCGAGATCTGCTGGGCGGCGCAGCGCTCGGGCATCGTCTACACCGCGATCAGCAGCCGGCTGACGGCCGGCGAGGCGGCCTACATCGTCGACGACTGCGGCGCCAAGGTCTTCATCAGCTCGATGGCGCTGGCGCGACAGGCCGGCGAACTGCTGGCGCAGATGCCGAAGGTGCACACGCGGCTGATGCTCGACGGCACGATCGACGGCTACACGGCCTACGCGTCGGCGGTCGCCGGCCAGCCGACGACGCCGGTGGCCGACGAGTCGGCTGGCGGCGACATGCTGTATTCGTCGGGCACCACCGGCCGGCCCAAGGGTGTGTTCGTGCCGCCCGAGTCGACCGACATCGCCTACGTGAACTCGCTGGTCAAGGTGTGCATGGGCCCATTCCAGATGGGGCCGGACACGGTCTACCTGTCGCCGGGGCCGCTGTATCACGCCGCGCCGCTGCGCTTCGCGATGACGGTGATGCGCCTGGGCGGCACGGTGGTGGTGATGGAGCACTTCGATGCGGCCGAATTCCTGCGGCTGGTGCGCCAGCACCGCATCACGCACACGCAGGTCGTGCCGACGATGTTCGTGCGCATGCTCAAGCTGCCCGACGCGCAGCGCCTGGCACACGACCTGTCGAGCCTGCGCATCGCCATCCATGCCGCCGCGCCGTGCCCGGTGCCGGTGAAGCGGCAGATGATCGACTGGTGGGGCCCGATCATCTGGGAGTACTACGCCGGCACCGAGGGCATGGGCATGACGCTGGTGAATTCGGCCGACTGGCTGACACACCCGGGCACGGTCGGGCGCGCGGTGGTCGGCGTGCTGCACGTCTGCGACGACGACGGCAACGAGCTGCCTCCGGGCCAGACCGGCGGTGTCTACTTCTCCGACGGCAAGACCTTCGAATACCACAACGACCCGGACAAGACCGCGCAGAGCCGCAATGCGAAGGGCTGGACCACGCTCGGCGACATCGGCCACATCGACGCCGACGGCTATCTGCACCTGACCGACCGCAAGGCCAACATGATCATCTCCGGCGGCGTCAACGTCTACCCGCAGGAGGCCGAGAACCTGCTGGTCACGCACCCGTTGGTGTTCGACGTGGCGGTCTTCGGCGTGCCGAACGAGGAGTTCGGCGAGGAGGTCAAGGCGGTGGTGCAGCCGCGCGACATGGCCGAGGCCGGGCCGGCGCTGGAGCAGGAGCTGATCGCCTTCTGCCGCGAGCAGCTGTCGCCGATCAAGTGCCCGCGCTCGGTCGACTTCCTGCCCGAGTTGCCGCGCCACCCGACCGGCAAGCTGTACAAGCGGCTGCTGCGCGACAAGTACTGGGCCGGCCACGCCAGCAAGCTGGTCTGAATCGGGTGGGGTGATGGGCCGTCGCATTGGTGTGATGGGTGCCGGCGCGGTCGGCAGCTTCTACGGCGCGATGCTGGCGCGCGCCGGTCACGAGGTGACCCTGATCGGCCGGCCCGCGCACGTGCAGGCCGTCGCGCGCGACGGCCTGAAGCTGGAGATGGGCGCACAGACGCACAGCGTGCGGCTGCAGGCGAGCAGCGACGTCGCCGCGCTGCGCGGCGCCGAGCTGGTGCTGTGCTGCGTGAAGTCGGGCGACAGCGAGGCGGCGGCGCGGCAGATGGCGACGTACCTCGACGCGTCGGCGTGGGTGATGAGCCTGCAGAACGGCGTCGACAACGCCGAGACGCTGGCCAAGCAGCTGCCGTGCCGCGTGATCGCGACCGTGGTCTACGTCGCGGTGGCGCTGGAGGGCCCCGGGGTGGTGCGGTATTTCGGCCGCGGCGACCTGGCCGTCGGCGCGATGCCGGGGGGCACGCAGTCGTCGGTGCCCGAATGGCCGACGTTGCAGGCGCTGGTCGAGCTGTTCGCCGGCGCCCAGGTGCCGGTGCGCATCGTGCCCGACGTGGCGGTGGAGCTGTGGGCCAAGCTGCTGGTCAACTGTGCCTACAACGCCATGTCGGCGCTGGCGCAGATGCCGTATGCGGCTCTGGCCGCGCTGCCGCAGGTGCGCGACGTGCAGGACCTGGTCGTGCAGGAGGTCATCGCGGTGGCCGCAGCCAGCGGCGTGACGCTGGCGCTGGACGATGCGCGCGCGGCGGTGGCGAAGATCGCTGCCAGCATGCCTGGGCAGCTGTCGTCGACGGCGCAGGACATGGCGCGGCGCAAGCCCAGCGAAATCGACCACCTGAACGGCTTCGTCGCGCGCCGCGGCCGCGAACTGGGCGTCGCGACGCCGGTGAACCAGACGCTGCACGCGCTGGTCAAGCTGGTCGAGTCGGGCTACATCGCCACGCCGTGAGCGCCGTGCTGCAAGCCGTCCCCGAAGCTTTCGTGCAGGCGTTGCGCGAGATGGGACTGGCGGGCGACGAGCCGCTGCACGGCGTGCCGCTGACCGGCGGCGTGTCGTCCGACATCTGGCGCATCGACACGGCAGCCGGCGCGCTGTGCGTCAAACGTGCGCTGCCGCGGCTGCGGGTCGCGGCCGACTGGCGGGCGCCGATCGAGCGCAACCTGTACGAGGCGCGCTGGATGCGCCTGGCCGCCGCCGCCGT
>DAORHX010000347.1:0-4395 GCA_035438245.1 Rubrivivax sp. | reverse complement strand
CACCTGGCGCACGCTGTGGAGCCCGACGATCACCGCCACGGCCAGCGCGGTGCCGACCGCGACCGCCAGCAGCCGCGGCGGCTGGCCGGCGCGCGACGCGGCCGCTGCCACGGCCGCGGGCATCAACACCGCGGGATGGCCGACGATCGACAGCATGCGCGCGGCAAGGCTCAGCGACTTGCCGGCATCGCTCACTGGTAGCGCGCCGCGGTGATGAACTGGTCGAAGGCCTCGCACCAGACGATGACCGTGTCGTAGCGCCCGACGTCGATGGATTCGGGCACCACGACGACGAAGTTCTCGAAGGTCTTCACGTCGCCGACGCGGACCATGCGCGGCTTGAGCCGGACGAAGTCGGCTTCGGTCTCGACGAACTGCGGCGACAGGTACAGCTTGTAGTCGGGCCCCGGTGCCAGCCTGCCGGCCAGCGCGATGCGGCGCGGGCCGACCGACACCGCACCTTCGCCCCAATGCAGCGCGTCGCTGTCCTTCAGCTCCCGCTTGAAACGCCCGTGGTACGTGGCCCCGCCGGCCAGCGCCTGGACCTCCGCGGCCGACGGCGCCGCCGGCGCGATCAGCAACGGCAGCGCATACACGCCCAGCGCGAAGCCGATGGCCAGCGCAGCCAGATGCGAGACAACCAGCAGCAGGCGCTTCATCGCGGCGCGACGCTCAAGCCGCCAGCGCGGCGCGCAACCCGGCCAGCACCGCATCCGGCGCCTCGGCCATCAGGTGGTGGCCGGTCGGGACCGTCACCACCCGGGCCTGCAACGCCGCGGCCAGGGCCTGCGTCGACTTCGGCGGCGTCATCTGGTCGCGCGCGCCGGTGATCAGCGTGGTCGGGCATTTCACCTGCGCCATCGCCGCCGTGCCGCCGGCGTAGGCATCGCAGATGCGGAAGTCGTGCTCGAACAGGTTGACGTCGCTCGACAGTGCCTGCTGGTTGCGCATCAGAGCGCGGTTCGCTCCGTGCAGCCACATGCCGGGGCCGGGGTGGCTGGGCTTGGCTGCCAGCGTGCCGATCGACAGCGCATTGACCATGTCGATCGCGCGCAGCGGCGCTTCGCGCGCGGCGCCGAGCAGCGCGTCGCTGACCTTCATCGGGTAGGCCGCACCCAGCAGCACCAGGCGCGCGATGCGCTGCGGCGCGCGGGCCGCGGCCTGCAGCGCGATCAGCGTGCCCATGCTGTGGCCGACCAGCGTGGCCTGCGGCACGCCGGCGGCGCTCATCAGCGCCAGCGTCCAGTCGGCCAGCGCCTCGACGCTGGGCAGCGGCGGCCCCGCGCTGCGGCCATGGCCGGGCTGGTTGACGGCCAGCACGCCGAAGCCGTGGTGCGCGCACCAGCGCGCCAGCAGCGTCCAGCCGCTGTGGTCGCCCATCGCGCCGTGGATGAAGACGACGCAGGGCAGGGTGGGGTCGAAGGCTTTGCCGCCGGTGTAGGCGTAGGCCTCGCGGCCGTCGACGTCGAGCTTCATGCCGCGGTCCTTTCTGCGGCCTTCAGCGCGCGTTTCAGGTCGTCGATCAGGTCGTCGGCGTCTTCCAGGCCGATGCTCAGGCGGAGGGTGCCGGGGCCGATGCCGGCCTGGCGCAGCGCCGCGTCGTCCATGCGGAAGTGGGTGGTGCTGGCCGGGTGGATGACCAGCGAGCGGCAGTCGCCGACGTTGGCCAGGTGGCTGAACAGCTTCAGCGCCTCGATGAAGACCACGCCCTGCTGGCGCGAGCCCTTCAGGTCGAAGCTGAAGACCGCGCCGCAGCCGCGCGGCAGCAGCTTTTTCGCCAACGCCTGGCTGGGGTGGCCGTCGAGCTCGGGATAGCCGACGCCGGCGACCATCGGCTGTGCGGCCAGGAACTGCACGATCCGGCGCGTGTTGTCCACGTGCCGCGCCATGCGCAGCGGCAGCGTCTCGATGCCCTGCAGGATCAGCCAGGCGGTGTGCGGGCTCATGCAGGCGCCGAAGTCGCGCAGCCCCTCGCGCCGCGCGCGCAGCAGGAAGGCGCCGACGCTGCTTTCCTCGCTGAACACCATGCCGTGGAAGCCCTCGTAGGCTTCGGTCAGTTCGGGGAAGCGGCCGGAGCGGTGCCAGGCGAAGCGGCCGCTGTCGACGAGCACGCCGCCGACCACCGTGCCGTGGCCCGACAGGAACTTGGTGGCCGAGTGGTAGACCAGGTCCGCGCCGTGGTCGAAGGGCTTCATCAGCCAGGGCGTGGTGAAGGTGCTGTCCACCAGCAGCGGCAGGCCGGCGTCGTGGGCGATGGCGCTGACGGTCGGGATGTCGAGCACGTCCAGCCCCGGGTTGCCCAGCGTCTCGCCGAACAGCAGCCGCGTGTTCGGGCGGATCGCCGCGCGCCAGCCGTCGATGTCGCCGGGCCGCACGAAGCTGGTCTCGATGCCGAAGCGCTTCAGCGTGTAGTGCAGCAGGTTGTGGCTGCCGCCGTAGAGCGCGCTGCTGGCGACGAGGTGTGCGCCGGCGCCGGCCAGCGTGGCGATGGCCAGGTGCAGCGCCGCCTGGCCGCTGGCCGTGGCGATGGCGCCGCTGCCGCCTTCCAGCGCGGCGATGCGTTCCTCGAGCACGGCGTTGGTCGGGTTGCTGATGCGGCTGTACACATGGCCCGAGCGCTCCATGTTGAACAGGCTGGCGGCGTGCTCGCTGTTCTCGAACACGAAGCTGGTGCTCAGGTGCAGGGGCACCGCGCGCGCGCCGGTGGCGGGGTCGGGGGCGGCGCCGGCGTGCAGCGCCAGCGTGTCGAAACCAGGGTCGGAGTAACCGGGCATCGGGAGCCTTTCACAGCGGAGTCGGCGGCATTGTGCCGGCTGGCCCGCGCTGCGCGCGGCCGCATCGCGCCGCCGGCGCGTCGAAGGGCCGAAGTGCACCCTTCGACGGCCGCGCGAGCGCTTTCAGGCGTTCAGTACAGCGCCACCGGGTTGATGGTCGCCTGTACCGTGCCGCGGATGCGCGGCTGGCCGAGCACGAACATGAACTCCTTGACTCCGGCCTTGGCCAGCGGGCCGGTGTCCATGGTCTCGAGGATGTAGATGCCGTTCTCCTTGAGCAGGATCACGTGGCCGAAGAACGGTCGGCCTTCCTTCTCGGGCGGGATCGGCTCGAGGCCCCAGGTGTCGGAGCCCACGGCCATGACATTCTTGCTCGCCAGCCAGGCCGCACCGCTCTCGCCCAGACCCGGCTCGCCGCTACCCCAGGCCTTGGGGTCGCTCGCCAGCTTGGCGTCGGTCCAGCCGGTGTGGAACAGCACCACGTCGCCTTCGCGGATCTCGACCCCCTGTGCGCGCGCCGCCGCCTGGATCTCGTTCTCGTTGAAGAACTGCCCGGCGTCGAGCGAGGCCTTGCCGTAGTGCCTGGCCATGTCGATCAGCACGGCGCGGCCGACCAGCGGCGGGATCTGGTGCGTGCCGAGTTTGGTCAGTCCGGTGATTGCGGCGAAGTCCTTCTGGTGGTTGCAGTTGTAGTACATGCCTTCCTGGCCGAGGTGGCCGAGGCCGTCGAGCTGCGGGCCGATGCCGATCCAGGTCTGCAGCACGTCGTCGTTGTAGCTGCCCTTGTAGGCGAATAGCGTCTGCCCGCCCTGCTGGTTCGGCTGCACGATCTGCAGCGACAGCGTGCGTGGCGCGAAAGCCGGTGTCGTGCTGTCGATGACGATGCCCAGCGGGTGGCTCTTGCCCTGCTTGACCAGTGCGAGCGCCGCCTTGGTGCGCTCGGGCGTGACCAGGTTGGCCGCGCCGATTTCGTCCTTTTCGCCCCACTTCGACGGCTTGCAGCCCTGGGCAGCGGCCGGACCGGCGCTCAACGCCAGGGCCGACACGATCGAAGCAAGAACAACGGAAGTTCGCATGGTTTCCTCCTGGATGCGGTGGCTATGGTTGCGGCCGGCATTGCATCCCCTGTGCCGTCGCCTGTTCGCGCGGCTCGCGCGAGCGGCGATGGTGCCCGCAAACGCTGCGCGCCACAACGCGGGCGGGCCGCAGTGCCTCAAGGCGGGCCTCGGCCTGCCGATATGCGGGGCTGGGGTCTGTCGCCCCGCGCCGCAGCTCTGCTCACCCCCACGCATGTCGGACCCCCTCCCTCCCCACGCCGCGCCGCCGGTCGGTGCCACGGTCGCGTCCAGCTGGGGCCCGCTGGCCCCCGGTGTGTGGCTGATGCGACACCTCGCGCCGGGTGCCAGCGCCGTGCTGCTGCTGTTGCTCAGCGGGCTGCCTGCGCTGCCTTGGCTGCTGCCTTCGGCGCAGCCCATGGCGTTGCCGCAAGTCTGGGTGCCGCTGCTGGCCGTGGCGTTGTACGGCTGGATCTGCGCTGGCCTGGTCTGGCGCTTGCGCGGTGAGCCGCCGGCCGCGTCCGCGCCAGCGGCGGCGCTGCCGGCGCTGGCCGATGGGCCGATCG
>DAORHX010000346.1:0-4395 GCA_035438245.1 Rubrivivax sp. | reverse complement strand
CGGCAGGTCCAGCGTGGCGCTGCGCGTGCCGTGGCCGACGGCGCCGCCGACCGACAGCTGCAGCGCCTGGCCGTCGAGCACCGCCTGCGTGACATGCCAGCGCAGATCGTTCATCGAGCGCAGCTCGCTCCAGTGCTGGCCGTCGCGCGACACGGCACGCACCCAGTCGCCCGCACGCAGGCCGGCCTGCTCGGCCAGGCTGCCGCTGGTCGGCGCACTGAGCACCGCCTTCGGCTCCTGCGTGCCGATCCACTGCACCAGCGCGAACAGCAGCACGGCCAGCAGCAGGTTCGCCGCCGGGCCGGCCGCGACGATGGCCGCACGTCGCAGCAGCGGCTGACGGTTGAACGCACGCGGCAGCTCGTCGGGCGCGACCGGCCCTTCGCGCTCGTCGAGCATGCGCACGTAGCCGCCGAGCGGCAGCGCCGACAGCACGAACTCGGTCGCATCGGGGCCGCGCTGGCGGCGCCACAGCACGCGCCCGAAGCCGACCGAGAAGCGCAGCACCTTCACGCCGCAGGCCACCGCCACGCGGTAGTGGCCGTATTCGTGGATGACCACCAGGATGGCCAGCGTCACCAGGAAGGCGAGCACGGTGACGATCATCGCGAGCGCTCCCGCACGCGCTGCCACGCGTAGGCACGTGCACGTTCATCCAGCGCCAGCAGGTCGTGCAGCGAAGGTGCATCGCCGAGATCCGGCGCCACCGCGGACACGGTGTCGGCATTGATCGCGTGGATCGCATCGAAGCCGAGCTGCCGGTCGAGGAAGGCCGCGACCGCCACCTCGTTGGCGGCGTTCAGCACCGCTGCGCTGCCTTCGGGGCCGCGCAGCGCCGCCCACGACAACTGCAGGCCCGGGAAACGCCGCGCGTCGGCCGGCTCGAAGCTCAGGCCCGCCAGCGCCGTGAAATCGAGCCGCGCGGCGCCGGACTCGATGCGCTGCGGAAAGGACAAGCCGTAGCTGATCGGCCCGCGCATGTCCGGCGTGCCCAGCTGCGCCAGCACGCTGCCGTCGCGGCACACGACCATCGAATGGATGATGCTCTGCGGATGGATCACGACCTGGATCTGCTCGGGCTTCAGGTCGAACAGCCAGCGCGCCTCGATGACCTCGAGCGCCTTGTTCATCATCGTCGCCGAATCGACCGAGATCTTGCGCCCCATCACCCAGTTCGGGTGCGCGCAGGCCTCGTCGGGCGTGACGCTGGCCAGCGTCGCCGGGTCGCGCGTGCGGAAAGGCCCGCCCGAGGCGGTGAGCACGATGTGCTCGATGGTCTGCGGCCATTGTTCGCGCTGCTGCGGCAGGCACTGGAAGATGGCCGAGTGCTCGCTGTCGATGGGCAGCAGCGTCGCCCCGCCTTCGTTGACCGCACGCATGAACAAGGCGCCGCCGACGACCAGGGCCTCCTTGTTGGCCAGCAGCAGCCTTTTTCCCGCGCGCGCCGCCGCCAGGCAAGGGGGCAGGCCGGCCGCGCCGACGATCGCCGCCATCACGCTGTCGACCTCGGGATCGGCCGCCATGTCGCACAGCCCCTGCGCACCGCCGAGCACCTGCGTCGCCACGCCTTGTGCGCGCAGCGCATCGCGCACGCCGCGCGCGCGCGCCTCGTCGGGCACCACCGCCCAGCGCGGGCGCCACTGCACGCATTGCGCGATCAGCTCGTCGACACGCTGCTGGGCGCTGAGCCCCCACACCTCGAAGCGCTCGGGGTGGCGCGACACGACGTCGAGCGTGCTCGTGCCGATCGAACCGGTGGAGCCGAGGATGACCAGCCGTTGTCGCGTCATGTCGTCAGATGCTGAGCAGCGCCAGCGCCAGCGGAAACACCGGCAGCAACGCATCGACACGGTCGAGCACGCCGCCGTGCCCGGGCAGCAGGCGGCTCGAATCCTTCGCCCCCGCCGCCCGCTTGACCAGCGATTCGACCAGGTCGCCGACCACGCTGAAGCCCGTCAGGAGGACCAGCGCCGCCAGGCCGCCGAGCAGCCCCAGCTGGTCGAGCAGGCGGCCGTACAGGCTCAGGCTGTCGGTGTCGATGCGCGACTCCATCGCCCGCCAGGCCAGCGTCAGCACGAACACGCCGGCCATGCCGCTGTACACGCCCTCCCAGCTCTTGCCCGGGCTGATGCTCGGTGCCAGCTTGCGCTTGCCGAACTGGCGCCCGCCGAAGTAGGCGGCGATGTCGGCCACCCACACCAGGCAGAACACCGACAGGATGAAGTTGATGCCGATGCTGCGCGCATGGCTCATCGCCAGCCAGGCGGCCCACAGCGCGGCCAGACCCAGGATCTGTCGCGCCAGGCGCGGCAGCTGCGGCCACAGCGATGGGCCGCTGCGCAGCGCCACCGCAGCGCCGACGATCCAAACGACGGCGGCCAGCCACCAGACCTGCTTCGGCGGCTGCTGCGGCCAGCCTGCGAACAGTGCGACCACGCAGGCCAGCGCCAGCGCCACGCCCATCGCCAACGACGCAGCCATGCCGGCCTGGTTCAGCCGGCCCCACTCCCAGCCGGCCGCGCCGATCAGCAACAGCGTCAGCAGGTGGAAGGGCCAAGGCTGCGGTGCGAACAGCGCCGGCACCAGCAGCGCCAGCAGCACGACGGCGGTGATGACGCGCTGCCCCAGCATCGCCGTCAGCCGCCCTGCGGCACCATCTCTTCGGTCGGGATGCCCCCAAAACGTCGGTCGCGCTGCCGGTAGGCCTGGATGGCCGCGTCGATGTCGGTCTCGTCGAAGTCCGGCCACAGGCGCTCGGTGAACACGAACTCCGCATAGGCCGACTGCCAGAGCAGGAAGTTGCTGATGCGCATCTCGCCGCCGGTGCGGATGAACAGATCGGGGTCGGGCGCGAAGCTCAGCGCCATGTAGCGCGACAGCACGGCCTCGTCGAGCGCCTCCGGATCGACGCCGTCGCGCATCGCCTGGCGACACGCCTGCACCATGTCCCAGCGGCCGCCATAGTTGAAGGCCACCGACAGGGTGATGCGCGTGTTGTGCGCGGTGCTGCGCTCGGCCTGTTCCCAGGCGTCGCGCAGCTTGTTCGAGACCTTCGAACGGTCGCCCACGATGCGCACGCGCACGCCGTCGCCGGCCAGCTTGGTCAGGTATTTGGACACCGCCACCAGCACCAGGCCCATCAGGCCGGAGACCTCCTCGGACGGCCGCTTCCAGTTCTCGGACGAGAACGCGAACACCGTCAGGTAGTCGACGCCGCGGTCGGCAAAGGCATTGACGGCGCGCACCAGGGCATCGACGCCCTGCTTGTGGCCGTAGACGCGCGGCATGTAGCGCTTGCGCGCCCAGCGGCCGTTGCCGTCCATGACCACGGCCACGTGGCGCGGCACGCTCGGGTCGCGGGGGGTGTCGGACAGGTTCACGACGCTCTACATCGCCAGGATGTCGGCTTCCTTCGAGTGCACCAGCCGGTCGACTTCGGCAATGGTGCGGTCGGTGAGCTTCTGCACCTCGTCCTGTGCGCGGCGCTCCTCGTCCTCGGTCGCGAGCTTGTCCTTCAGCAGCTTCTTCAGATGCTCGTTGGCATCGCGGCGCAGATTGCGCGCGGCCACCTTGGCCTCCTCGCCGGCATGGCGCACCACCTTGGTCAGATCCCGGCGCCGCTCCTCGGTCAGCGCCGGCATCGGCACGCGCAGCAGATCGCCCTGCGCGGCCGGGTTCAGGCCGAGGTCCGATTCGCGGATCGCCTTCTCGATCTTCGCACCCATGCCCTTTTCCCAGGGCTGCACGCCGATCGTGCGCGCGTCGATCAGCGTGACGTTGGCCACCTGGCTGATCGGCACATGGCTGCCGTAGTACTCGACATGCACCTGGTCGAGCAGCCCGGGGTGCGCACGCCCGGTACGGATCTTCTGCAACTCGACCTTGAAGGTCTCGATGGTGCGGGCCATCTTGTGCTCGGCGGTCTGCTTGATGTCTGCAATGCTCATGGTCGTCGCGTGTTTGATCAGACGTGCACCAGCGTGCCCTCGTCGTCGCCCATCACCACCCGCCGCAGCGCGCCGGGCTTGAAGATGCTGAACACCTTGATCGGCAGCTTCTGGTCGCGGCACAGCGCGAACGCGGTCGCGTCCATCACCTGCAGGTTCATCGCGATCACCTGGTCGAAGCTGATGGCCGCATAGCGCGTCGCCGAGGCGTCCTTCTTCGGGTCGGCGCTGTAGACGCCGTCGACCTTGGTCGCCTTCAGCACCACCTGCGCGCCGATCTCCGCGCCGCGCAGCGCCGCAGCCGTGTCGGTGGTGAAGAACGGGTTGCCGGTGCCGGCGGCGAAGACGACGATCTTGCCCTCCTCCAGATACTGCAGCGCCTTCGGCCGCACGTAGGGCTCGACCACCTGCTCGATGGCGATGGCCGACATCACGCGCGCGGTCATGC
>DAORHX010000345.1:0-4422 GCA_035438245.1 Rubrivivax sp. | reverse complement strand
CGGTCCTTGACGTACTCCGTCATCATGTACGGCCCCGTGCCGACCGGCCAGGTGTCCAGGCTCAGCCCCGCCGCCGCCATGCCCGGCTGCGCGTAGAAGGCATCGGCCTCCCATGGCACGGGCGCCATGAAGGTCGTCGTCATCCAGTAGTTCCACTGCGGGTACTTGCCCTTGATGCGCAGGCGCAGCAGGTGCTTGTCCGGCGCACTGGCGCCGGCCAGCGGCCAGCGCCGGAAGTCCAGGAACGGCCGGTCCTGGCTGGACGCGTCCAGGCCGGCGCGCAGCTTGGCGTCCTCGGCCTTGACCAGCGCGGCATAGTCGCCGAGCCCCAGCACGTGCTCGGCGAAGATGCCCTGGATCGGCGTGGTGATGCGCGTCGTCGCCTGCCGCTTCAGCGCGTAGACATAGTCCTCGGCCACCAGCTCGCGCGTGCCGCTGTGCTCGAAGTCGAGCGGCGTGCGCCGGTCGCCGAGTTCGCCCGGCTGCAGTGCGTGATAGCGATGGCGGCCCGCCTCGTCCGTGGCGAAGGCCGGATGCGGCTGGAACAGGATGCCCGGCTTGATGCCGATGTCGTAGACGCTCTCGGCCACCTGCTCGCCCGGCGCGTCGTCGGGCAGCACACGGCCGTCCTTGTCCAGGTAGGTTGGCTTCGCCACCTCGACCGCGGCCTTCGGCACCAGCCGGAACGGCCGCAACAGGTAGTGGTAGCCATAGGGCGGCTCGTAGATCTGGTAGGTGAACGGCGTGTCGTTGCTCCAGTAGGACGCCACCGGGTCCAGGTGGCGCGGCGAGCCTTCGATCATCGCGCTGACCGCCGTGTTGCTGGCCGCCAGGCCACTGGGCATCGGGTTGTTGTTGCAGCCGCCGAGCAGCAGCGTGGTGGCCAGCACCGCGAGCCAGCGGCGTTCACCAGCCAACGAACACCTCTCGACCTTGCACCGCCAGCTGCACGCGCGCGCCCACCGGCAGCGTCACCTTGACCGGCACGTGGCCGAAAGGCAGGCCGGTGAGGATCGGCGTGCGGCACACCGAACGCAGCTGCTGCACGGCCACGCGCAGCGAGAAGCCGCGGTCCAGCGGCGACTTCGTGTGCACGGTGAACTGGCCCAGCAGCACCGCCTTCTGCGCAGCCAGCACGCCGGCCTGGTGCAGCTGCAGCAGCATGCGCTCGACGCGGTAGGGCTGCTCGTTCACGTCTTCGAGGAACAGGATGCCGCCGCGGATGCGCGGCCAGTGCGGCGTGCCCAGCAGCGACAGCAGCACCGTCAGGTTGCCGCCCCACAGGCGCCCTGCCAGATCGAGGCCGTCGAAGCCGGGCTCGGTGCGAAAGCCGACCGCCTCGAGCTCGCCGCTCATCGCCTCGCAGAAGCAGGCGGCGGTGACGTCGTCGACACCGCCGGCCTCGTCGTCGCGGCCGAAGTCCTCGGTCGCCGTCGGCCCGGCCCAGCTGGTGCTGCCGCCGTGCGCCAGCAGCCCCAGGTGCAGCGCGGTGACGTCGCTCAACCCGACCCAGCGTGTACCCGCCTCGACGCTGCGCGCCAGCAACGGCCAGTCGATGCGGTCGAGCAGCCGCGTCAGGCCGTAGCCACCGCGCACCGCCATGGCGATGTCCGGCGCGTCGCGCGCGATGCGATGCAGCGCACCGAGCCGCGTCGCGTCGTCGCCGCCGAAGCGCTGGAAACGCTTCAGCGCATCGGCGTCCAGATAGGCATCGAAGCCCAGCTCGCGCAGCCGGCGCACGGCAAGCCGCACCGGCGAGGCCTTGACGCTGACGCCGGCGGGGCTGAAGAGGCACAGCCGCGTCATCGCCGCGGCTCCGTGTCGGTCGACGGGTTCAGCTCCAGCGCCTCGCCGGTGGGAATGCGCTCGTCGGCGGCCGGCGCGGCCTGGCGCTCGGCCCGCTGCTGCGCGCGCCGCTCGGCGAAGAAATCGCGCAGCAGCTGGCCGCAGGCCGGCGCCATCACCCCGCCGACCAGCTCGGTCTGGTGGTTCAGCTGCGCGTCGGTGAACAGGTTCAGCACCGAGCCGGCGGCGCCGGTCTTCGGGTCGGGCGCGCCGAATACCACGCGCTTGAAGCGAGCGTGCAGCAACGCCATCGAGCACATCGCGCACGGCTCGAGCGTCACGTACAGCTCGCACTCGGGCAGCCGGTAGTTCTCGAGCAGCTGCGCTGCATGGCGCAGCGCGACGATCTCGGCATGCGCGGTCGGGTCGTGCGTGGTGATCGGCCGGTTGTAGCCGGTGGCGATCACCTGCCCCTCGCGCAGGATCACCGCGCCCACCGGCACCTCGCCGACCAGCAAGGCGTTGTGCGCCTGGTCCAGCGCCAGGCGCATGCCGGCCTCGTCGCGCCGTGCCTGTTCGTCGGCTGCGGGCTGCTCAGCCATCGAGCAGGTCCGGCTGCCGGCTGCGCAGCGGCCAACGGCCGAGGATGCGGTACTCGGCGACGCTGCCGCGCGCCTGGCTATCGATCAGCACCCATTCGCGCAGCGTCCAGGACAGCGGTGCCACGGCATGCACCGGCACGTGCACCATCGGACGGGGATACAGCTGCGTCATGTGCGGCACGAAGGCCTCGCGCACCTGGCACCCAAGATGCGCCGCCTGCAGTGCTCGGCCCAGCGCGCGCTGCAGCTCGCGCAGGCCGCGCAGGCCGTCGCCACCGCTCAGCACCACGGGGCCGGGCCGTCGCACGTCGCCGATGCTGCCCAGGCGGTCGAACACCGGCTCGAAGGGGGCGAGCCCGACGGCGGCGCCGGCGGCGCAGGCGGCGCAGGCATCGGCGACCAAGTCGGCAGGAAAGGCCTCGTGGTCCCCGAGCCAGTGCAGCGTGACGTGCCGACGGTCGGTCGCAGTCGGATGACCGGCCAGGCCCTGCCGGACCTGCAGCGCGTGGATCCGCTCGTGCGCCTGCGCGCCGGCCGCTGCGTCGGGCAGTGCGGCGAAGAACAGGCGATGCGGCGGGCGCGGCATCATTCCCACTCCCTTCGTCGGCAGATTCCTACCGTCACGTCGCTGTCGAACGGGTGCCGCAATCGGTGCGCATCCGCCGCCTCCTCCATTGCTTCCTTCCACGGCCTGATCTTCGCGAGAGCCTCCGTCAGGCCAGCTTTCGCCACCTCGGTATCGTAGTCCGCCTGCAGGCGCAGCCACCCTCGATCCGAGATCCCGCAAAAGCGGCACAGCCGCAGCCCGGTGTCCGCGGTGATGGCGGCGATCTCGCCAATGCGCTGCGCCGGCGCGCCGACCTCCTTCGCCAGACGGTCGTGGCTCACCACGGTGATCGCCCACGGATTCGAACCTTGGCCGCTATCCAGCCGACCGCGAGACTGCCTCGGCGATCGACATTGACGATCCTGGCGTCGCCGCGCGCAGGCGCGAGTCTTCGGTCACCAACGGCACCGAGAGTCGGCGCGCGCAAGCGACGAACCGCGCGTCGTAGGCCGAGACCTGGTGGTCGAAGGCCACGGCCAGCGCCTCTGCAGGAGGGACTTCGACCCATGCCGACACCTGCTGCGCGGCCACTTCGAGCAACGACTTCGCCTGCGCGGCCGAAAGCGCCTTGGCCCTCACCTGCGTCGCCAGCAAGTTGCTGAACTCGACCAGCAGGAACGGCTCGCTGCGCCAGTCGGGATCGGCCAGACGAAGCGCCTGCGCGTCGGCGGTGCGGTCGCCCTCGATCAGCAGATAGGCGATGACGTTGGTATCGACGACGATCATTCGCGGCCGGCGGCGATCGCGGCCTCGATCGCCTCGGCCGTCAGCGGCCCACCTCGCCGGCGCTTCACCGGCTTGGGCAACGCTGCAGCAGCACCGTCGTCGCGGCTGGCGCGCAGTCCGGCTTCGAGCAACTGCGCCACCAGGTCCTTCAGCTTGCGATCGGATTGCGCGGCCTCGATCTTGATGCGCCGTACCAGCTCGTCGGGCAGGTCAAGTGTCGTCTTCATCGGCGCATCTTGCCAGCAACCCAGCTTTACTGCAAACCAGGAGCGAACGTCGATCACCCGTTGCCGCCGTGCCCTACTCCCACTCTATTGTCAACAAGCGGGCTGTCTTCATAGGTAAATCGTGGCGCTTCTGCACGGCAAACTTGCCCGATACCGACATTCCTACCGTCGCTGCAACGAGCATGAAGGCAATCTTCCTTATGACCACAGGCGATGAAGCGTACATCCTTCTCGTCTTCGAGGCTCCAAGCGCCGTGTACTGGCTGCGATGACGGTATCGGAACGCGGTTCTGCGGCCCAATGACGGTATCAGGAGCCTCGATGACGGTATCGGCCGCTCAATCTGATGACGCCCCCAGGCGTTGGCCAGCAAGCAGCTCCCAACGACTGCTCAAGCGGTTCCCGAAGGGCTCAGACCGACCCCTATGCGCAGGTCCCAACTATGCGCAGGTGCTTGGGCGTGGACCGCGCCGAC
>DAORHX010000344.1:0-4455 GCA_035438245.1 Rubrivivax sp. | reverse complement strand
GACGGCGCTGGACGGGCTGTTACCCCCCGCTGCCACCGCGCGCGTCATCGTCTCGCACATGCGCCCCGAACCGGCGCTGGGCGTGCTGCGCCGCATCGACACCGGACCGCAGCGTACTCGCGCGTTGGGTTACGTCGCCCGCGGGGGTACGCTCGATGTCGCCGGCATGCTGTTCGCCAACCGCTGCACCTGGGCGCACGTGGCCGCGGAGGCGGCATCCGCGCTCGGCGTCGATGCGGCACAGGTGCTGCGCGCGGACGAGCTGGCCGCCGTGCGGGGGCAGGGCGATCCGCGCACCGTGATGACGGCCGAGTGACGACCATGCCGACGCCCTCCGTCATCGTCCGTGCCGACAAGGCGACCAAGGTCTACCAGCGCGACAGCATCCCGGTGCCCGCGCTGCACGAGACGAGCGTCGAGATCCTGGCGGGAGATTTCGTCGCGCTGGTCGGTCCGTCCGGCTCGGGCAAGACGACGCTGCTGAACCTCATCGGCGGGCTCGACCGGCCGACCAGTGGCCGCATCTGGGTCGGCGACCAGGAGATCACGTCCCTCGGCCGCAAGGCGCTGGCCGAGGTCCGGCTGCGCCACATCGGCTTCGTGTTCCAGGAGTACAACCTGGTGCCGGTGCTGTCCGCGCTCGAGAACGTCGAGTACGTGATGCTGCTGCAGGGCGTCGAAGAGGCGCCCCGCCGCGCCGAGGCCATGCGGCTGCTCGCATCGCTCGGCCTGGCGGGCCTGGAGCACCGCCGGCCGAACGAGCTCTCGGGCGGCCAGCAGCAGCGTGTGGCCGTGGCGCGCGCGATCGCGGCCAAGCCGGTGATCGTGCTGCCCGACGAACCGACCGCCAACCTCGACTCGCAGTCGGGGGCGACGCTGATGGACCTGATGCGCCGCCTCAACGAGGAGCAGGGCACGACCTTCGTGTTCTCGACGCACGACCCGATGGTGGTCGAGCGAGCGCGCCGCGTGATCCGGCTGCGCGACGGCCGCATCGAGGCCGACGAACGGAGGCCGGCGTGATGATCTGGACGCTGGCGGTGCGCAACGTGATGCGCAACCGCCGCCGCTCCGTCATCACGGTGCTGTCGATCGCGGTCGGCCTGGCGGCGCTGACCTTCCTCTGGGGTTTCATCGACGGCATGAACCGCCAGATGATCAACAACACCACGCGCTACTTCGCAGCCGACGCGCAGGTGCACCTCAAGGGTTACCACGACGACCCGAGCCTGGACCGGGCGATCGAGGCCGGCGCGCGCGTGCTCGAGGCGGTGCGTGGCGATCCGTCGGTGGCCGCGGCGACGGTCCGCCTCGAGACCACCGTGCTCGCGAGCCGCGCCGATCGCTCGCGCGGCATCCTGGCCTTCGGCGTCGACCCGGCGCAGGAGGCGCGTGTCACGGACCTGTTCAAGGCGGTGGTCGATGGCCGCGGCTTCAGTGGCGCCGACGACACCGGGGTCCTGATCGGCGAGGGCATGGCCGAGGCCCTGGCGCTGCGCGCCGGCGACGATCTCGTGCTGGTGGGCCAGGCCTACGACGGTTCGGTAGCCAGCGCGCGCGTGCCGGTGCGCGGCGTGTTCCGCACCAAGATCGACGACCTGGACGGTTACGTCGCCGTGATGCCGATGTCGGCGATGCGCGACTTCCTCGCCGCGCCTGAGGTCGTCACCGCCGTCGCGCTGCGGCTGCGCGACCGTGCCGCGCTGGGCGCCGCGGTCGCGTCGCTGTCCGCGCGCGTGGGTGCCGACCACGAGGTGGTGGGCTGGCCGGTGCTGCTGCCCATGGTGGCCATCAGCATCCGCTTCCACGAGGTGATGGGCTTCGTAGTGCTGACGATCTTCTTCGTGATGGTCGCCGCCGGCGTGGCCAACCCGGTGCTGATGGCGGTGCTCGAGCGCACCCGCGAGTTCGGCATCATGCTGGCGCTGGGCACCGGCCAGTCGATGCTGTTCCGGCTGGTCGTCGCCGAGGCTGCAGTGCTCGGCGCCGCGGGGCTGCTGGTGGGCAATGCGGTCGGGCTCGGCGCGACGGCGGCTTTCGGACGTGTCGGCATCGATCTCGGCGCGTTCGAGAACGGGTTGCGGGCGATGCCTGGCCTGGCCGACGTGATCTACCCCGTGGTGCGTGCCGAGCGCAGCCTGGCCATCTCTGCCCTGGTGTTCCTGATCGCGCTGGCCATGGCGCTGTACCCCGCGTTCCGCGCGGCCACCCTCGAACCTGTTGCGGCGATCCGCGGCATCGGCGAGAAGTCCTCGGGCGGCCGGCACGGTGCGCGCGGCGCGATGCGCACACCGTTGCCCGTGTTCGCTTTGATCGCGACCCGCAACCTGCTGCGCAACAGAAAGCGCAGCGCGATCACGGTGTTCGGCGCGGCGTTTGCCATCGTTGCCTACGTGTTCCTCTACGGCTTCTTCGACGGCTTCGGCGAGCAGCTCGTGGACAACTCGACACGCTATGTCACCGGGCATCTGCAGATCGAGCGCGAAGGGCTGCGGCGCGACCTCGCGCCGGAGCTGGCCTTCGATGCCACAGCCGCGCTCGCCGCGGTCCGCGACCAGCCCGGCATCATCGCTGCCGCGCCGCGGGTGCAGGCGCAGGCACTCGTGAGCAGTCCCACGAAGTCGTTGGGGGTCGTTCTGTACGGTGTCGACCCCGCACTCGAACGCGGGCTCACGATCTTGCACCGGACCCTCGTCGAAGGATCGGCGCTTGAGGCCGGCGCGGACCGCGACGTCGTGATCGGGCGGCGCCTGGCCGAGAAGCTCGGCATCCGCCTGGGCGAGAAGCTGGTGGTGATGGCGCCCGGCGCGGCCGGCGAAATTGGCACGTCGGCGTTCCGCGTCCGCGGCATCTTCGCGACCGAGAGCAGTTCGTTCGATGGCGCAATGGTCTTCGTTACGCTGCCGGCGTCCCAGCGCATGCTTGGCCTCGGTCAGCGCGTCTCGTCGGTCAACTTGCGCCTGGCTGACCGTGCCGAGGTCGACGGCGTCGCCGCCCAACTGACACCCCTGTTGGAGAAGGACGGTCTGGTCGCATCGCCTTGGCCTCGCCTGCTGCCGCGGGTGGCGGACATGCTGGGCCTGGTGCGCGCCATCCGTACGGTCATCGTCGCGGTCTTCTTCCTCGTTGTCGCGCTGGCGGTGATGAACACCGTGTTCATGGCGGTGGCCGAGCGCACGCGCGAGTTCGGCGTGATGATGGCGCTCGGCACGCCGCCCGACGCTATCGTGCGCATGGTGGTCTACGAGACCGTCGCGCTGATGCTCGTCGCGTCGGTCCTCGGCTACGCGGTCGGCGCGGCGGTCGTCTCGCTGTTCGGCAGCATCGGCCTGGACCTCTCGGGCTTCTACCGCGACTACAGCGCCATCCCCGGCCTGACCGGCATTGTCTATCCGAGGCTGGTCGCAGCGAATCTCGTTGGCCCGGGCGTCGGCCTGTTCCTCGCCAGCGTGGCCGTGTCGCTGTACCCCGCCGTGCGGGCCGCGAGGCTGGACCCGACTGCGGCGATCCGGCACATGTGATGGCCTATCGAGACCGGATCTGTTACTCGGGTGCGACTGCGCTGGTGGCCGTCCTGGCGTTTGGTGCCACCGCGTCCATCGCGCAGCCGCAGCCGTTGGAACTGACTGGGAGCCTGAAGAGCGTCTACCTGCGTTCGAAGGCCTCAACGGGCGAGGACTTCGCGCTCAGCCTGAACCGGCTGCGTGTCGAGGCGAAGGGCGACCTCGCCCCGGGGCTCGCAGTCGACCTGCAGTACGACAACGAGGTGCTGCTGGGCAGCTACCTGGACACAGCGGAGTTCCGCGCGCTCAAGGATCGCCCGCCGCCGCAGTACTGGCGGGCCGACGCGAACTACGTCGAACGCGGTGAGGTGTACGGCCGCCATCGCCTGTACCGGGCGGCCGTGACCCTGACCCGCGGCAACGTCGATCTGAAGCTCGGCCGCCAGCGCATCGCGTGGGGCACGGGCCGCTTCTGGAGCCCGCTGGACATCCTGAATCCGGTGAACCCGCTGGCGCTGGAGCGCGAGGAGCGTGTCGGGGTCGATGCCGCA
The DNA here is from genome assembly GCA_035438245.1 of Rubrivivax sp. Lineage (GTDB taxonomy): Bacteria > Pseudomonadota > Gammaproteobacteria > Burkholderiales > Burkholderiaceae_C > Rubrivivax. The sequence goes on along the minus strand of DAORHX010000344.1, from coordinate 401 downwards.
TTGCTCGAGGCCCAGCTCGGACCGCTGTCGCGCGCGTCGCTCGTGGTTGCCCCCGCGCCGGGCCGCGGCCCGACCAGCAGTGCGGTGCAGTGGCACGGTAATGCGGCGGGCGTCGATGCGTCGCTCGTTGCCGGCCGGCTGCTGGGTCTGGACATCGTCGGCATGGACCTCGCCACCCAGATCCGCGACGCCGGCATTCGCGGAGAGGCGGCGCGCCTGCGCCCCCGCGGCGGCCCCGCCTTCAACCGGCTGATGGTCGGTGGGGACTATGCGTTCGCGAACGGGCTCACGTTGAGCGCGGAGCTGTACTACAACGGTGCGGGCTCGCGCGATCCGGCTGGCTACGACGGGGTCTCCTCGTTTTCAGTGCAATAAGTGACGGTACGCAAAGCTAGCACTGG
>DAORHX010000343.1:0-4461 GCA_035438245.1 Rubrivivax sp. | reverse complement strand
CGCCGCTGCTGCCTGCGCGCGTGCGGCCGATCGCCGCGCGCACCGTGGCGCGCGGCATGATCGCCGCGCTGCGCGAGCAGCGGCCGGGGGTGCGCATCGTCGAGTCCGGCGAACTGCAACGACTGGGAGGGGATGGCGCATGGAGTTGAGTTTCTTCGGCGCGGCCGACACCGTCACCGGCTCGCGCCACCTGGTGCGCTGCGGCGGCAGCAGCGTGCTGCTCGATTGCGGGCTGTTCCAGGGCTACAAGGTGCTGCGCGAACGCAACTGGGCAGCGCCGCCGGCGGCGGTGCTGCAGGCCGACGCGCTGGTGCTCAGCCACGCCCACCTGGACCACAGCGGCTGGCTGCCGGCGCTGGTCAAGCACGGTTTTCGCGGGCCGGTGTACGCGTCGCCGGCGACACGCGACCTGGCCGAGGTGCTGCTGCTGGACAGCGCGCACCTGCAGGAAGAGGACGCGCGCCGCGCCAACCGCTACGGCTACTCGCGCCACGCCAAGGCGCTGCCGCTGTACACGCGGCGCGATGCGCAGCGTGCGCTGGCGCGCATCGTGCCGCTGCCGCCGGGGCGCGAAGCCGCCATCGGCAAGCTGCGGGTGGGGCTGACGCCGGTGGGGCACCTGCTCGGCGCCTGCGCGGTGACGCTGACGCACGGCAGCGAACGGCTGGTCTTCTCCGGCGACCTGGGCCGCCGCAACGACCTGCTGATGCCGCCGCCGCAAGCGGTGACGCATGCCGACGTGCTGCTGGTGGAATCGACCTATGGCAACCGCCTGCACCCGAGCGAGGACCCGGCGCCGCTGCTGGCGCGCATCATCACCGAGACCATCCAGCGCGGCGGCTCGGTGCTGCTGCCGGCCTTCGCGGTCGGCCGCGCGCAGGCGCTGCTGCTGGTGATGCAGCGGCTGAAGGCCGCCCGGGCCATCCCCCCCGACCTGCCGGTCTACCTGGACAGCCCGATGGCGGTGCAGGCCACGGCGCTGTACCACAAGCACCGTCGACTGCTGCGCGTCGGCGCGCGCGAGGCCGATCACCTGGCCGACGGCGTGCATCTGGTGGCCGACGTCAAGCAGTCGATGCGGCTGCAGCGCTCGCGCTGGCCGAGCGTCATCATCTCGGCCAGCGGCATGGCCACCGGCGGGCGCGTGCTGCACCACCTGAAGGCGATGGCGCCGGTGGCCAAGCACCACATCGTGTTCGCCGGCTTCCAGGTGGGCGGCAGCCGCGGCGCCAAGCTGGTGGCCGGCGCCACCGACGTGAAGGTCCACGGCGAGTACGTGCCGGTGCGCGCGCAGGTCAGTCAGGTCGAGGGCTTCTCGGGCCATGCCGATGCCGACGAGCTGATGGCCTGGATGCGCCAGCTGCGCCGGCCGCCGCGCCAGACCTTCGTCGTGCACGGCGAACCCGCCGCCAGCGATGCGCTGCGCACCCGCATCCAGGACGAACTGGGCTGGCCGGTGCGCGTGCCGCAGCACGGCGAGACGGTGCAGGTCTGAGCTCAGAGCCTGCCACGCGCAAGACACGCAAACAGCACCGCAGAGGAACGCAGCACGCAGAGGTGGCGCAGAGGAAGGCTTTGGGTCGTATGCCTCTGCGAGACCTCGGCGTACCCTGAACTACGCTCGATTGCCCGTGGTGCCCGCATCGGTCGGGCGCGAACCCTGGCGCAGCGCGCTGGCTGCACGGGCGAGTGCGCTGATGCGCGCCCAGTCGCGCCGGGCCACCACATCGGCCGGCGTCAGCCACGAGCCGCCGCACACCGGCACGTTGGGCAGCGCCAGGTACTGCGGCGCGGTCTGCGCCGTGACGCCGCCGGTGGGGCAGAAGCGCAGATCGGCGAACGGCCCGGCCAGCGCCTGCAGCATCGGCACGCCGCCGGCCGCTGCCGCGGGGAAGAACTTCAGCAAGCGGTGGCCGTCGCTGCTGGCGGACATCACCTCGCTGGCGGTGGCGACGCCGGGCAGCAGCGGCAGGCCGATGTCTTTGCAGGCCAGCCCGATGTCGCGGCAATAGCCCGGCGTCACGCCGAACTGGCAGCCGGCGGCCAGCGCGGCGCGCGCATCGTCGACCGAGCGGATCGTGCCGGCGCCGACGATGGCCTCGGGCAGCGCCTGTGCGATGTCACGCAGGCCCTGCAGCGCCGCCGGCGTGCGCAGCGTGACCTCCAGCACCTTGACGCCACCGGCCAGCAGCGCGCGCGCCAGCGGCACCGCGTCGTCCACGCGCTGCAGCACGATCACCGGAATCACCGGGCCGTGCGGGATCAGCTCCATCACGTCCTGGATCGGCATCAGCGCTTGCCCAGGAAGAAGTAGACGTTGCTGTTGCCGTCCCAGGTGCGGCCATAGGCCAGGTAGGCCGGGCCGAGCGGCGTGTCCACCGCCAGGAACAGGCTGCCCGAGCCGACGTTGCCCTGGATGCCGGTGGGCACCAGCGGGTCGCCCAGCCGCGCCGCTTCCAGCGAGGCGCCGCCGTACACGCCCTCGAGCAACGCCATCTTGAACATCTGGTTCATGTAGGTGAGGCGCCCGTAGGCCATGGCTTCGTTGCGCAGCTGGCCGTCGCGGTAACCGGTCATGCGCATGAAGCCGCCATAGCTGAAGTAGTCGTAGAAGGGCAAGGGGTTGCCGCCGATCACGCCGCCGCCGGCCAGCGCGAACTGGAAGGTGTGCGGCCCGAAGGACTTCGCGCCAAGGAAGTTCAGGCTGCCGCGGTTGTAGCTGTCGCTCGCGCCCAGCCGCGTGCTCGAGGCGAACACCAGCCCGTCGAAGCGGTAGCCGCTGCGCGGGAAGGCGGTGCTGTCCAGCTGGTCCAGGAACAGCCGCGCGCGCACCGCGCCGAGGTCGCGTTTTGCGTCGGCCCGGTCCAGCAGCGGCGGGCCGATCTGCAGGTCGGCATCGAACTGCCCGGCCAGCACGCCGACGCGCAGCTCGCCGTACTTGGTGAACTGGCTGCCCAGGTCCAGCCCGACCGTGGCGGTGCTGAAGGTGTAGCGCGCCACCAGGTCGTCTCCGTCCGCGCCGCCGTAGATGTCGGCCGGCCCCCTGGACAGCTGCGCGCGCGGCGCGATGAAGAAGTACTGGCGCGGCGTCAGCGGCTGGTAGAACTCGGTGAACAGCAGGCCGTCGTTGCCCACCTGCGCGTCGGCGCGCCATTCGCCGCCCAGGCGGTTGAGCCAGGTGCGGCGGATGCTGGCCAGCAGGTTGAAGGCGTTGTCGCCGCGGAAGTCGCTGGACAGCGACAGGCCGAAGCGCACGTAGGTCGGCCCCCAGGACTTCTCCACCGCCTGCACCGCCAGGATGCGCTGGTCGGGCTCGTCGATCAGCTGGTAGCTGACATGCTCGAAGTCGCCGCGGCCGTAGATGCGCCGCATGTCCAGGTCCAGCGTGGCGATGTCCAGCGGGCTGCCGACGGTGGTCTCCATGCTCTGGATCACCACCTCCTCGTTGACACGCTCCAGGCCTTCGACGCGGATCCGATCGACCTTGCGCGTGTCGGCGGCGACCATGCGCACCTGGCCCTGCCGATGCGCGGCGTACTGCTCGGGCGGCAGGCTGTAGCGCTTCAGCTGGTCGGCCACCTTGCGCGCCGCCGCCTCGCCGATGGGAATGGTGCTGGGCATGTTGTCGAAGTCGCCGGCCGAGTAGTCGCCCAGCTCGGGCAGGATCAGCACGTCCTGCGGCTGCAGCGCCGCCAGCGAGGCCTGCACGTTCTGCTCGGTCAGGATGTTGAGCATCTGCAGCGACACGCTCAGCGCCGAGGTGATCTGCTCGCGCCGCAGCAGCGGCGTGCCCAGGTTGACGGCGATGATCACCTCGGCGCCCATCGCGCGCGCCACGTCCACCGGCAGGTTGCGCGTCAGCCCGCCGTCGACCAGCAGCTTGTCGCCGATCGGCACCGGCGCCACGGCACCGGGCACCGACATGCTGGCGCGCATCGCGGTGGCCAGGTCGCCCGACTTCAGCACCGTCATCTGGCCGCTGTAGACGTCGGTGGCGACGGCGCGGAACGGGATCGGCAGCTTGTCGAAGTCCCACGCGCCCTTGGCCAGCGCCAGCTCGCGCAGCACCGCCTCGAGCGCGACGCCGGTGACCACGCCCTTGGGCAGCAGCAGCGAGCCGTCGCGGTAGCCGAACTGCGGGCCGATGAAGTCGAGCCAGTCCTCCTGCTTCAGGTGGGTGGAGATCTCGGCGCGCGGCGGCTGGTCATGCGCCAGCATCTCGGTCTTGATGCGCGCCACGTCGCGCTCCAGGCTCGCCACCGTCTGCCCCGAGGCAAAGGAGCCGCCGACGATCGAGCCCATGCTGGTGCCGGCGATCACGTCCACCGGCACGCGCAGCTCCTCCAGCACCTTCAGCACGCCGACATGCGCGGCGCCGCGCGCGCCGCCGCCGGACAGCACCAGGCCGATGCGCGGGCGGCGCGACTGCAGGACCGGCAACTCGGGCGCCGCAGGCGTCGG
>DAORHX010000342.1:0-4485 GCA_035438245.1 Rubrivivax sp. | reverse complement strand
GGCGACCTCGGTGAGCAGCGCCGCGGCGCTGCGCACCAGCGGCCAGGCCAGCGCGGCGCCGGTGCCGTCGGTGCTGTCCATGTCGAGCTCGAGCAAGGCCGACGCGCGGAACAGGTGCAACGCCTTGTCCAGGCCCTGGTGCTGCTGGCTGCGGCAGAACACGCAATAGTCGGTCACCGGGGTGGCGATGCGCGACGCCAGCATCAGCGCCGCGCAGGCGGCCATGCCGTCGACCATCACCAGGTGGCGCTTGCTCGTCGCCACCAGCATCGCGCCGACCATCATCGCGATCTCGAAGCCGCCGAAGGCCGCCAGCACCTCGATCGGCTCGCGCAGTTCGCGGTGCCGGCCGTGCGCGGCCTGCGCGATGGCCAGCAGGTGGCCCATGGTGTCGGCCGTCATGTCGTTGCCGGCGGCCAGCAGCTCGCGCACCGGTGCGTCGGTCAGGCGCGACAGCACCAGCGCGGCCGACAGGTGCGAGCCGACGCCGATGCCGGCGCACAGCAGCGCGTTGCCGCGCAGCGTGTCGCCGATCTCCATGCCGGCGCGCATCGCCGCATGCGCCTGGTCCAGCGTCATCGCGGCGGTGATGCGCGCGTTGCGCGTGCCGTGCGCGATCTTGCGCATCAGCAGCCGCTCGTGCGCGGCGATGTTCTCGGCCACGCCGCAATCGACGACGGTCAGCGCGATCTGCTGGATGCGCGCGAACACCGCCATCGGCAGCTGGCCGGCGAGCAGCTGCTGCACCTGCTCGAAGGTCGGGTGCTTGGCCGTGGCGTCGATGCCGTCCACCGCCATGCCGTGGTCGGCCGCGAACACCACCAGTTGCGGGTCGCGCAAGCGCGGCTTCAGCGTGTTCTGCATCAGCCCGAGGCGCAGCGCCAGCGGTTCCAGCTTGCCCAGGCTGCCGGCAGCCTCGGCACGGCGGGCCAGCTTCTCGAGCAGCGCGCGTTCGAGCAGCGGGTTCGAGGTCGGGGCGATGAGCGAACGGCTGACGGCCATGCGGTCGAGTGTAGGGCCTGCACCCGACCGCGGGTCAGCGCAGGAACAGCCGGTACACCGGGTTGGCCGACTCCTCGACGCAGGGATAGGCCAGCGTCTGCAGGAAGGACTGGAAGGCGCGTTCGTCGGCCTTCGGCACCTGGATGCCGACGAGGATGCGCCCGTAGTCCGCGCCCTGGTTGCGGTAGTGGAACAGGCTGATGTTCCAGCCCGGGTGCATCGACGAGAGGAAGCGCATCAGCGCACCGGGCCGTTCGGGGAAGACGAAGCGGAACAGCCGTTCGTCGCGTGCCAGGTCCGAATGGCCGCCGACCATGTGGCGCACGTGCTCCTTCGCCAGCTCGTCGTCGGTCAGGTCGACCGTCGGGAAGTGATGGCGCTCGAAGCTGCGTGCGATGCGGCCGGCCTCGTCGCGGCGCGTGATGGCGATGCCGACGAAGACATGCGCCAGCTTCGTGTCGGCGATGCGGTAGTTGAACTCGGTCACCGCGCGCGGGCCGACCAGCTCGCAGAAGCGCTTGAACGAGCCGCGCTCCTCGGGGATCGTCACCGCGAACAGCGCCTCGCGCTGCTCGCCGAACTCGGCGCGTTCGGCGACGAAGCGCAGCCGGTCGAAGTTCATGTTCGCGCCGCTGGTGATGGCGACGAAGGTCTTGCCCTTGAGCTTGTGCGTCTCGACGTAGTGCTTGATCGCCGCCACGCCCATCGCGCCCGACGGCTCGAGGATGCTGCGGGTGTCCTGGAACACGTCCTTGATCGCCGCACAGACCGCGTCGGTGTCGACCACCACGTAGTCGTCGACCAGCGCGCGCGCCAGGCGGAAGGTCTCGACGCCCACCTGCTTGACCGCCGTGCCGTCGGCGAACAGGCCGACGTCGGCCAGCTGCACGCGCTTGCCGGCGCGCACCGAGCGCAGCATGGCGTCGGAATCGACGGTCTGCACGCCGATGACCTGGATCTGCGGCCGCACCGCCTTGATGTACGCGGCCACGCCGGAAATCAGCCCGCCGCCGCCGATGCCGACGAACACCGCGTCGATCGGCCCCTGGTGCTGGCGCAGGATCTCCATCGCGATCGTGCCCTGGCCGGCGATGACGTCCGCGTCGTCGAACGGGTGCACGAAGCTCAGGCCCTGGGCCTTCTCGAGCTCGAGCGCATGCAGGTAGGCGTCGGAATAGCTGTCGCCGTGCAGCACCACCTCGGCGCCGAACGCGTGCACCGCGTCCACCTTCAGCCGCGGCGTGGTCACCGGCATCACGATCACCGCCTTGCAGCCCAGGCGGCGTGCGCTGAGCGCGACGCCCTGCGCATGGTTGCCGGCCGAGGCGCAGATGACGCCGCGCGCCAGCTGCTCGGGCGCCAGGTGCACCATCTTGTTGTAGGCGCCGCGCAGCTTGAAGCTGAACACCGACTGCTGGTCCTCGCGCTTGAGCAGCACGTGGTTGCCCAGGCGGCGCGACAGGCTGCGCGCCGGGTCGAGCGCGGTCTCGGTGGCGACGTCGTAGACGCGCGCGTTGAGGATCTTCTGCAGGTAGCCCGACAGGTCGGGCCGGCGCGGCTTCGTGGAGGGGGGCGTCAAGTCGTGCTCTGCGGGTCGGGGCGCCGGATGATACGGGCGGCACGAGCGCCCAAGGAAAAGAGCCCAAGGCATTGCTGCCTTGGGCTGAATCCACCCTTTCGGAAGGTGGAGGAGACAAGCTGCAGGGAATTGCTCCCGATGCGATGCAGTCTAGCAGCGGCCATGCTGCGTCGCAACATCATGGTGTCGCATCGAAGCCGAACTAGGGAGCTCGCTCCAGATGCAGCGTGCGCTCATGCACAATTTCGCGTCGCAGCGCGGCCGATTTCAGAGGGAGACGACAGATGGAATGCACCGTTCGCTGGCACGGCGACGCCGGCATGGCTTTCGTGGCCGAAACCGGCAGCGGCCACCTGCTGACGATGGACGGCGCGGCCGATGGCGGCGGGCGCAACCTGGCGCCGCGGCCGATGGAAACCGTGCTGGCCGGCACGGGCGGGTGCACGGCCTACGACGTCGTGCTGATCCTGAAGCGCGGTCGCCAGCAGGTCAGCGGCTGCGTGGTGAAGATCGATGCCGATCGTGCGCCGACGGAACCGAAGGTCTTCACGCGCATTCACATGCACTTCACGGTCAGCGGCAAGGGCTTGAGCGAGGCGGCGGTGGCGCGTGCGATCCAGCTGTCGCACGAGAAATACTGCTCCGCCAGCGCGATGCTGGCCAAGACCGCGCAGATGACCACGGACTTCGAGATCGTCGAAACCTGAACAAGCCCGAAGGAGGTGCCATGAACAGGTTGAGCTGGGCCGCGCTGCTGGCGGCAAGCGTGTTCGCCGGTTGTGCGTCGGTGAGCCCCGGCAACCTGAAGCCCGGCGCCTCGGCCGACGAGATCCGCGCGCAGATGGGCACGCCGGTGGCCACCTATGCGCTGCCGGGTGGCGGCAAGCGGCTCGAGTTCCGCGGCTCGGGCCCCAGGACCTACATGGTCGACGTCGATGCGTCGGGCCGGCTGGTGTCGTCGGTGCAGGTGCTGAACGAGACCAACTTCCGCAACATCACGGCCGGCATGACGCGCGACCAGGTGCTGCTGACGCTGGGCCAGCCGCACAACATCAGCTTCGTCGGGCGGCAGCGCGAGGAAGTCTGGTCCTACAACTTCCAGAACATCGAGTGCCTGTGGTTCCAGGTGCCTTTCGGCAGCGATGGCCGCACGCTGCGCGGCGGCTCGACGGCGCTGACGCCGGCCTGCCTGAACCTGGGCGGGGGCAAGTGAGCCGGGCCGCTACCAGAACGGCCCGCCGACCCACTGCGTCGTTGCCATGCCCAGCTCCATGCTGCCGTAGTTGGTCGGCAGCCCGACGCTGAAGCCGACGCCGGCCGAAGAGCTGCCGTCGCAACTGCCGAGCAACAGGCTGGTGCACAGCAGCAGCGCGGTGGTGCCGCGTCGCAGGAAGCTCGTATTCATCGCGTCGTCTCCACGGTCAGATCGGCCAGGCGTGCAGCGCGAGCATCGCCCCGGTCGGGTCGGCGATCAGCGCCAGCTTGCCGTTGCGCAGGTCGCTGCGCGGCGGCAACAGCAAACGACCGCCGAGCTGCGCGGCGCGCTCCCCCGACGCCACCGGGTCGGCCACGCGCACGTAGGCCAGCCAGACCGGGCGGTCGACCGAGATCGGGTTGCGCAGCAGGCCGGCACGTTCGCGGCCCTTCACCAGCACCCAGTACGGCCTGCCGCCGAAGTCGTGCTTGCGCACGTCGAAGCCGACCAGCGCGGCATAAAAATCGGCGCTGGCCTGCGGGTTGCGCGACAGATGCTCGGTCCACAGGAAGTGGTGCATGGCCGGCTGGGCGGCGTCGACCGGGTCGCCGATGCGGCTGCGCAGCAGGCCGAGCGGCGCACCGTCGGGGTCCAGCACCACCGCGCCGCGGCCGATCACCAGGGGCTGGCCGGGCTTACCCTGCTTGAT
>DAORHX010000341.1:0-4490 GCA_035438245.1 Rubrivivax sp. | reverse complement strand
TCCTGCACGATCTCCATGTGCAGCAGGCCGAGGAAGCCGCAGCGGAAGCCGAAGCCCAGCGCCTGGCTGACCTCGGGCTCGTAGCGCAGCGACGAGTCGTTGAGCTTGAGCTTTTCCAGCGCGTCGCGCAGCGCCTCGTACTCGCTGGCCTCGGTCGGGTACAGCCCGGCGAAGACCTGCGGCTTGATCTCCTTGAAGCCGGGCAGCGGCTCGGTGGCCGGGCCGGCGTTGTTCGGCAGCTTCTTTTCCAGCGTGATCGTGTCGCCGACCTTCGCCGCCTGCAGCTCGCGGATGCCGGCGATGACGAAGCCCACCTCGCCGGCCAGCAGGGCGTCGCGCTGCACCGACTTCGGCGTGAACACGCCGAGCTGCTCGATGCCGTAGACCGCGTTGGTCGCCATGAGCCGGAAGCGCTCGCCCTTGGCGAGGCGCCCGTCGACCACGCGCACCAGCATGACGACGCCGACGTAGTTGTCGAACCAGCTGTCGATGACCATCGCCCGCGGCGGGCCGTCCGGGTTGCCGCGCGGCGCCGGCATGCGCGTGATGATCGCTTCCAGGATCTCGTCCAGACCCAGACCGGTCTTGGCCGAACAGGGGATGGCGTGGCTGGCGTCGATGCCGATCACGTCCTCGATCTCTTCCTTGGCGCGCTCCGGGTCGGACTGCGGCAGGTCCATCTTGTTCAGCACCGGCACCACCTCGACACCGAGTTCGAGCGCGGTGTAGCAGTTGGCGACCGTCTGCGCCTCCACGCCCTGGCTGGCATCGACCACCAGCAGCGCGCCCTCGCAGGCCGACAGCGAACGGCTGACCTCGTAGGAGAAGTCGACATGCCCCGGCGTGTCGATCAGGTTCAGGTTGTAGGTCTTGCCGTCGCGCGCCTTGTACTGCAGCGCCGCGGTCTGCGCCTTGATGGTGATGCCGCGCTCGCGCTCGATGTCCATCGAGTCGAGCACCTGCGCTTCCATCTCGCGCTCACTCAGGCCGCCGCAACGCTGGATGAGGCGATCGGCCAGCGTGCTCTTGCCGTGGTCGATGTGGGCAATGATCGAGAAATTGCGGATGTGATCCATGCAGTCTTCAGGCGCACGTCGCGGCGATGGCTACAACGGCGAAGCCGTTGCGGTGAAGGCTCATATCGCGAAGCGATGTGAAGGCGCGAAGCGCCGTGCCGCAACCAAAAAAAAGGCACGTCGAAGTGGTGACGCGCCTTCCAACAGAACGTTTGGCAACTGCTTGTTGGGCTTTCATTGTAGTCAAAAGGACCGGGCTGGGAGCCGCGCCAGTGCTTGTTTCTGGGCCGTTGCGGGTTGCCAACATGAAAAGTTTTCAACAGCTTTTCAACAGGCTTCGCCAGCCGGCGGCGGTTCGCAAAAAAGCCACAGAGTCTCACCGCCTCGGCTGGTAAAACTCGTGGCTACACGCCGATTCTAGCCGCGGCGAGAGGCAATGAAGTGGCGCCCCGAACTGAAGTGACAGGTCACTAACCGACCGCCGCGACACGCCGGCGCCAAGCCGTCGCGCGCAACGTTCGCTGATTCCGCATACCGGAAACACCCCAGGCTGCACTCGGCAATTGGGGCGCCCTGCGGTCAGCGATTCGGCTTGATGACGAGGTAGTTGACGGCCTCGCCGCGGCGCACCAGCACGCTCACCGCCTTGGCTTTCTCGGCCTTCTGCGCCAGCTGGCTGAACTGCCTGGTGTCGCTGATCTCGGTGTTGTCGATCGACAGGATGACGTCGCCCTCGCGCAGGCCGGCACGCGCCGCGGCACCGTCGACCGACTCGACACGCACGCCGCCACGCAGACGCAGTTCGCGCTTCTGTGCCTCGCTCAAGTCGGCGACGGCCACGCCCAGCGCGCTCTTCTGCGCCGGAGCGCTGGCCGCATCGCTGGTGCGACGCAGCGGCTTGTCGGCCTCGAACTCGGCCACGGTGACGGTGATGTCCTTCGTGCTGCCGCGACGGAACACCTGCAGCGTCGTCTTCGTGCCCGGCTTGGTGCCGCCGATCATGCGCGGCAGGTCGCCGGACTTCTCCACCGCCTTGCCGTCGACCTTGGTGATGATGTCGCCGGCCTCGATGCCGGCCTTGTCGGCGGGGCCGCCGGCCTCGGCGTTCTGCACCAGCGCGCCGCTGGCACGCCCCAGGCCGATCGACTCGGCCACTTCCTTGGTTACCGGCGCGATCTGCACGCCGATGCGTCCGCGAATCACGCGCCCGCTGGTACGCAACTGCTCGGACACGCGCATCGCGTCGGCGATCGGGATCGCGAAGGCGATGCCCATGTAGCCACCCGAGCGACTGAAGATCTGCGAATTGATGCCGACGACCTCGCCACGCAGGTTCAGCAGCGGGCCGCCGGAGTTGCCCGGGTTGATGGCCACGTCGGTCTGGATGAACGGCAGGTAGTCGCCGGTGTCGCGGCCCTTGGCGCTGACGATGCCGGCCGTGACCGTGTTGTCCAGGCCGAACGGCGAGCCGATCGCCACCACCCATTCGCCGACCTTCAGCTTGTCGCTGTCGCCGATCTTCACGAACGGCAGGCCGGCGGCCTCGACCTTGACCAGCGCGATGTCGGTGCGCCGGTCGGTACCGACGATGCGCGCCTTCAGCTCGCGCTTGTCGGTCAGCGTTACCAGCACCTCGTCGGCGCCATCGACCACGTGCGCGTTGGTCATCACATAGCCGTCGGCGCTGATGACGAAGCCCGAGCCGACGCCACGCTGCTGCGGCTCCTCGTCGCCGCCGCGCGGCCCGCGTCGCGGGTCGGGACGGCCGGGCATCGGGATGCCGAAGCGGCGGAAGAACTCCTCGATGTTCGGGTCGACCTCGGCGCCGGCGGAGGTGCGGCCGCGCTCAAGCGTGCGGATGTTGACCACCGCGGGCCCGACCCGGTCGACCAGTTCGGTGAAGTCGGGCAGCGTCTGCGCCCGCAGCAGCGCCGGCCAGGCGCCCAGCACCAGCCACAGGGCCAAGCCGAGCCACAGCGCGCGCAGCGGCGCGGCGGCATCAACGGATCGGATTCGTGAACGCATCAAGTCTCCTGCGCAATCGGGGGGACGGCACCGGCCGTCCGGGGCCTGGATGAGGGTCAGCGGCGCCGTTCAAGGGCCTGGTGGAACTGCTTCAGCGTCTGCGGCGGAACGTCGCCGATCACGGTGACCCACCAGTCGCTGCCGTGCGGCTGCATCAGCGTGTACGTTGCACCCATCTGCGTCAGCAGCGGCTGCTTGTGTCGCGCGCGGTCGATCGGCTCGATGAACAGCGAGACATACGTCAGGCCGTCGGAGAACACCGCCTGCAGCACCGACGCCGCGTCGGCACCGCCATCCAGCACGTCGAGCGCACGGCGCGTGCAACTGCTGGGCTGGAAACCCGGCGGCAGCGCGCTCAGCTGCCAGCCTTCCTGCTGCAGTTGGGTCGCCGCCGGCGCCGGCCGCACCTGCCGGTAGGCGTCGAGCTGCTTCATCGGCTGCAGCACGCTCTTCGGCCGCGGCTTGATGCCGATGTCCACCTGCGAGAACGCACTCGACTCGAGCACCTGCTGGCGAGGCCCGAGCACGTCGGCGCGCAGCAGCAGGCCGCTGCGCGTGTCGATCCACAGCCGCTGCGCGAAGCGGTAGCCATCGCGCGGGCTGAGCAGCAGCATCTGCGCCTCGCGCCCGGCGATGTGCTCGATGCCCTGCTCGCGCAGCTCGTAGCTGAGCTCGGCGCGCGGCTCGATCACCGGGCGCAGCGACGCCTGGGCCGGGTCGCGCTCCTCGACCACCGCCACCCGCGAGCGCGGCCACAGCGTGGCCACGCGGTCGTTGTGCCGGTAGACCTGCTGCATGCGGCCATCGAGCACCTCGACCCGCTCGTACGACTGGCCGTCTCCGCTGAAATGCGCCACACGCGCGCTGGACAGCGCGCCGTCGGCGCTGAACACCAGCGTGCCCTGGTAGTTGCGCTCGTGCGCCGCGACATGGATGCGCGCCAGCCACTTGCGCGCCTCGCTGGCCGACAACGGCTTGCCCTGCGCCTCGTTCGGCTCGGCATGGGCGAGCGACAGTCCGGCAAGCGCCGTGCACAGCATCAGCAGGCCGAGCCAGGGCAGGCGCATCATCGGCGCAAGCATGTCAGTGCCGCGAGGCCGCCCGAAGGGGCTGGCGCGCCGCCGCGCGAGGGCAGCGAGCGGCGCGAACGTGGGGTCGTTCATGCCGGCTTCAACGTTCCAGCGACACGGTGGCGATGCTGCGGCCCGATCCGCCTGGCAACGAACCCGGCAATGCCGTCGCGTAGTCGCGGTGCGCGCGCAGATAACGATCCAGCTGCGCGTCGCGCACGACGCGGCCGCCGGACGGCAACACTTCGGGCGCGGCCGAGGCGGCAGCCACGACGGCGGCCGGCGACACCTGGGCAGGGGCAGCGGCCAGTGCCGGTGCGCCCGCACCGTCGCTGCCAGAGTCGAGGGCCACCACCAGCCCCGCGGCCACGGCCATCAG
>DAORHX010000340.1:0-4497 GCA_035438245.1 Rubrivivax sp. | reverse complement strand
CGGGTCGCGATCCTGTTCTCCGCGGCGCCGAGCCCGATCACCATGCGCACCATGATCGAGCCCTTCGCGCAGGGCCTGCGCGAGGCCGGCTTCGTCGAGGGCCGCAACCTGGTGTTCGACACCCGCTGGGCCGAAGGCAAGCCCGAGCGGCTGCCGGGGTTGCTGGCCGAGCAACTCGCGCTGCGGCCGGACCTGATCCTCGCCGTCGGCCCGGCGCCGGCACTGGCGGCGAAGGCGGCGACGAGCACGGTGCCGATCCTCGCCGCGCCGGTCGACCCGCCGGTGGAGATGGGGCTGGTGAAGTCGATGGCGCGGCCCGGCGGCAACATCACCGGCGTCAGCGGCTTCGGCGGCGAACTGGTGGCGCGCCGGCTGCAACTGCTGAAGGACTTCGTGCCGCAGGGCAAGCGTTTTGCCGTACTCGCCAACCCGAACTACCTCAAGCCGGCCGGCCTGCGCAACCTGCTCGACCGCCTGCAGGCGCAGCTGGGGGTGCCGCTGCGCATGGTGCTGGCCAGCGGCCCCGAGCAATACGAAGCCGCGTTTGCCGAGATGCAGCGCGAGCGCATCGACGGCGTGCTGGTGCTCGCCGACTCGACCACCTGGACACACCGCGCGCCGCTGCAGCAGCTGGTGCTGGCGCACAAGCTGCCGTCGATCTGGGGCGGCAGGGACTACCTGGGCGACGCCGGGCTGGCCTCGTACCAGTCCGACTACCCGGCGATCATGCGCCGCGCCGGGGCGATGGCGGCGCAGATCCTGAAGGGCGCGAACCCCGGCGAGATGCCTTTCGAGCAGGCGACCAAGCTCGAGCTGGTGGTCAACCTGAAGGCGGCGCGCGCGCTGGGCATCGAGGTGCCGCAGGCGGTGCGCATCGCGGCCGACGAGGTGATCGAGTGAATGGCGACCTCGCCGCAGGCATCCGGCGCCGCAGCCTGGTCGCCGCGCCCGCGCTGTGGCTCGCGGCCGGTGGCAGCCCGGCGCAGACGCCAACGCGCCCGGCGCGCATCGGCGTGCTCGGCAGCGTGCCCTACGAAACCTGGCAGCGCCGCGCGATCTTCGTCGAGGCGATGCGCGAGCGCGGCTGGATCGAGGGCTCGCACTTCGTCATCGATGCGCCGGTCGAGGACGGCAGCCCCGAGCACCGCGCCGCACTCGCAGCGGAGCTGGTGCGGCGCAACCCTGACCTGCTGCTTGCCCCCGGCACGCCGGCGGTGGCGCCGCTGATGCAGGCCACCCGCAGCATCCCGATCGTCTTCTTCGCGGTCGGCGACCCGCTCGGCGCCGGTTTCGTCAGCAACCTAGCCAAGCCTGGCGGTAACGTCACCGGGCTCGGGGGCTTCGGGGTCGACCTGACCACCAAACAGCTCGAACTGCTGCACCGGGCCGTGCCCAGCGCCCGGCGCCTGGGTGCGTTCGTGAACCCTGGGTATCCGAACTTTCGCGTCATGCTGCCGGAGCTGGAGGCGGCGTCGCGCTCGCTGGGCCTGGAACTGCGCCAGGTCTTGCTGCGCTCGCCGGACGAACTGAACAGCGCCTTCGCCGCGCTGGCGCGCGAGCGGGTCGACGCGCTGCACCTGCTCGGCCAGCCGTTCATGCTGCCGCGCGCGAAGCAGATCGCGGCGCTGGTCGCCGAGTCGCGGCTGCCGGCCGTCAGTTCGTTTCCGCAGCTGACGCAGGCCGGAGTGTTGATGTCCTACACCTGGAGTCTCGACGACATCGTGCGTCGCGTCCCGTACTACATCGACCGCATCCTGAAGGGCACGCCGGCCGGCGAGCTGCCGGTGGAACAGCCGACGCGCTTCTACCTGGCGCTCAATCTGAAGAGCGCGCGTGCCTTGGGGCTGGCGCTGCCGCAGGCCTTGCTGCTGCAGGCCGACGAGGTGATCGAATGACGCGCCGCCGAACCCTGCTCGCCGCACCGCTGGCGGTGCTGGCCGCCGCCGCGGCGCATGCGCAGGCGCCGCGCCAGCCGCACGTTGCCGTGCTCGGCGGCAGCGCCGGGCTGGCCGACCCGGGGACACGTCGCAACATCATCGAACCACTGCGCGACGGCTTGCGCGCGCTGGGCTGGGTCGAAGGCCGCAACCTCGCCATCGAGTGGCGCTTTGCCGAAGGCATGCCCGAGCGGCTGCCGGCGCTGCTGGCCGAGGCGCTGGCGGCGTCACCCGAGGTGCTGGTGACGATCGGCCCGCGGCCGGCGCTGCTGGCGCGCGACGCGACCAAGACCCTGCCGGTGGTCGCGGTGTGGGTCGACAACCCGGTGAGCATGGGCCTGGCGGCGAGCTTCGCCCGCCCCGGCGGAAATGTCACCGGCATCAGCGGCTTCGGCGAGGAACTGGTGGCCCGCCGCCTGCAACTGCTGAAGGAGCTGGTGCCGACGCTGCGCCGGCCGGCGGTGCTGATGAACCCGCTCAGCGTGCGCCGCGACCTGCTCGAAGCCGACCTGCAGCGCTTCGGCCGGCAGCTCGGGTTGCCGATCCAGCGGGTCGAGGCCAGCGGCGCCGAGCAGTTCGACGCTGCGTTCGCCGCGCTGCAGCGCGAGGGCGCCGACGGGCTGCTGGTGCTCGCCGATTCGGTCTTCTATGCGCAGCGCATGCGCCTGGGCGAACTCGTCGCCAGGCAGCGGCTGCCGTCGGTTTGGGGCCACCGCACCTACCTCGACGCCGGCGGGCTGGCGTCGTACCAGTCGGACGTGCCGGCGATGTTCCGCAGCGGCGCGGCGCAGGTCGACAAGATCCTGCGCGGTGCCAAGCCGGGCGAGATTCCGTTCGAGCAGGCGACCCAGCTCGAGCTGGTGATCAACCTGAAGGCGGCGCGTGCGCTCGGCATCGACGTGCCGCAGGCGCTACGGCTGCAGGCCGACGAGGTGATCGAATGAGGCGCTGGCGCGTCCTGCCTTCAGGCCAGCAGGCGCACCGGCGGCGTCAGCGCCATCCGCCGGGCCTTGCCGGCGAAGCCCTTGCCGTCGAAGGTGACGAAGGCCTCGCACGCACGGCTGCCGGCATGGTGCAGTGCATCGGCGAAATCCAGGCCACGCTTCAGGTTGCCCACGGCGGCTTCGACGCCGGCGCGGTCCTCGACCGTCACATGGTCGAGCGACAGCAGGTGCTCGAAGACGCGGCAGACATCCGCCGCGGGGTGACCATAGACGCCGCGCAGCACCCATTCGAGTTCGAGCACCACGGTCTTGGGGACGAACAGCGGCGTCCCGCGCTCGACCAGCGTGCGCGCGGACTTTTCCTGCACGTCGGCGGACCCGCCCTCGCGCACGTAGTAGCGCGCGAGCACGTTCGTGTCCAGGCCGAGCATCAGCGTGTGCCCTTGGCGCGCCGTGCCGGCGGCACCAGCAGGCTGGCTGCGTCGAAATCGGCCGGCAGCCGCTTGCCGCGGGCATCGAGCATGCCGAAGCCGGAGACCACGCTCGGCGGCGCCTGGTGCACGACGCGCAACTCGACCTTGCCGCCCTCGTGCGCAAAGGCCACGCGGCTGCCCTGGCGGATGCCGAGCGCGCGCCGGATCTCCTTCGGAATGGTGACCTGGCCCTTGCTGGTGACGGTGGAGGATTCCACGAGACGTTCCTCAGGGTATTACAGCGTAATGATCCTAGCACTGCTGCAGTGGGTGACGCCGCTGCGGCAGGCATCGGACATCGACGCCGCCTTCGAGGCGATGCGCCCAGGCCTGCTTCTGCGTCGGCGGCGTTGCCGTCTACGCGGCGCGCGCTCTTGCCGGTACACGCCCGGACGAGCTGCCGGTGGAGCAGCCTGCGCGCTTTCAGCCTGCGGTCAACCAGCGCAGCGCGCGCGCCATCGGCGTGACGTTGCCGCAGGGGCTGCTGCTGCGCGCGGACATGGTGATCGGCGGACCCTGCGCGGCGGCGCTTGCCGCCCGCACATCACCGCAGCGGGTGGCGCCAGCGCAGGCCCTTGAAGCGGCTGAAATCCCGGTCGGTGGTGACCCATTCGCAGCCGGCTTCGATGGCCATCGCCGCCAGATAGGCGTCGGCGACGAGGTTGCCCTTGGTGCCGGCATCGGCGCACAGCGCCTGGAAGGTCGAGATCCACGCCCGCGCGCAGCCCGTTGCCCTTGAAGGTCTTCAGGCGCAGCGGCCGCGCCGTCGGCGCGAGCTCGCGCCGCGCCTGGTCGAGCAGCGCCGTCAGCGTCGTGCCAGAGGCCGCGGCGCGCAGCTTGGCCTCGGCGAGCAGATGGGGATCGAGCCGGACGGTGGTGCGCATAGGCTGGTCATGCATCAATATGTCAACGCTTCCGACGACGCTTGCCGCGGCGCGGCAGCGCCGCTGCCGATCGCGCAGCCCGCATGTATGCTGCGGCTGCAATGCCGACCGAAGGGGTTCGATGGACCTGCCTTCCGCAGATGGCCTGAACACCCGCCGCGCCGCGCTGGCGCTGCTGGGCGCGGTCGCGGCTTGGCCGGCCGTGCTGCATGCGCAGGACGCCGGCAAGCCCGCGCGCATCGCGTTCCTGGCCGCCGGC
>DAORHX010000339.1:0-4508 GCA_035438245.1 Rubrivivax sp. | reverse complement strand
TCGCCTTCCAGCTCATGTCGGCGCTGGCGGCCTGCACCGCGTAGTCGATGATCGCCTTCAGCTCGGGCGGCAGCGCGTTGTACTTGCCCTTGTTGAACAGCACCTCGAACTGCTCGCCGCTCTAGTGGAAGCTTTGCAGCATGCAGTTCTTGGCCACGTCGGGGAAGCCCAGCAGCTTGTCGCTGGAGGCGTTGTTGAACTCGGCGCCGTCGATCAGGCCGCGGTCCAGCGCCGGCACGATTTCGCCGCCCGGCAGCGGGTTCACGGCCGCGCCCATGTCGCTGTACATGTCCACCGCCAGGCCGACGGTGCGGAACTTGGTGCCCTTGACGTCGTCGACCTTGGCGATCGGCTTCTTGAACCAACCGAAGGGCTGGGTCGGCATCGGGCCATACAGGTAGGACACCACATCCATGTTGATGGACTTGTAGATCTCGTCGAGCAGCGCCTTGCCGCCGCCGTAGTTGTGCCAGGCCAGCACCATGTTCGGGTCCATGCCGAAGCCCGGGCCCGAACCCCACAGCGCCAGCGCCGAGTTCTTGCCGTAGTGGTAGGCGACGACGCCGTGGCCGCCGTCGAGCGTGCCCTTGTTGACCGCCTCGAGCAGCTGGAAGGCCGGCACCACTGCGCCCGAGGGCAGAACCTCGATCTTCAGCCGGCCGCCGGCCATGTCGTTGACCTTCTTGGCGAAGTCGTTGGCGTACTCGTGGAAGATGTCCTTGGCCGGCCAGGTGCTCTGGAAGCGCAGCGTCGTCGTCTGCGCGTGCGACACCATCGGGAAACCCATGGCGCCGGCGCCGACCGCGCCGGCCGCCGCCTTGCCGAGGAACTTGCGCCGGGGGGTACTGGACTTGCTCATCCGTGTCGTCTCCTGTGGAATGAAGAAAAGGCGCCTCGCGCCGCGTCGATGGCAGCGAGCCGCAGGCTCGCGTGGCACGACGATCGTAGCGATATGCAGCCCCTGGCTGGACGAGGGAAACCCGCGGCAGCGACCCCACGTAAACCCCAACGCCCGAGCGCCGCTGCGTTACGCTCGCGGCCATGCAAGCCCGACCCGACGATCGCCAGCGACCGGTCCTGCATCTGCTGATTCGCGGCAGCGTGCAAGGGGTCGGCTATCGCGGGGCGATGGTCGGGCAGGCGCGGCGGCTCGGGCTCGGCGGCTGGGTGCGCAACCGGCGCGACGGCACGGTCGAGGCCATGGTCGCCGGGCCGGCCGATGCGGTGGCGATGCTGCTTCGCTGGGCGCACAGCGGCCCGCCGGCTGCGCATGTCGCCGAGGTGGTCGCGACACCCGGCGAAGGGGACTTCGTCGGCTTCGAGCAGCGGCCTACCGTGTAAGCGCGCACGCTCAGGCCAGCGCGCGGCCGATGAGGATCTTCTGCACTTCGGAGGTGCCCTCGTAGATCTGACACACGCGCACGTCGCGGTAGATGCGCTCCACGGGGAAGTCGCTGACATAGCCGTAGCCGCCGAACACCTGGATGGCGGCCGAGCAGACGCGCTCGGCCATCTCGCTGGCGAACAGCTTGGCCATCGCCGCTTCCTTCAGGCAGGGCTGCCCGGCATCCTTCAGGCTCGCCGCGTGGTGGATCAACTGGCGCGCCGCCTCGATCTGCATCGCCATCTCGGCCAGCTTGAACTGCACCGCCTGGTGGTCGAAGATCGGCTGGCCGAAGGCGCGGCGCTCCTTGCTGTAGGCGAGCGCGGCATCGAATGCGGCGCGTGCCATGCCCACGCTCTGCGACGCGATGCCGATGCGCCCACCTTCCAGCCCCGACAGCGCGATTCTCAGCCCCTGCCCCTCGTCGACCAACAGGTTCTCGGCCGGCACGCGGCAGTCCTCGAACAGGATCTGCGCGGTGTCGCTGGCGTGCTGGCCCATCTTGTCCTCGATGCGCGCCACCGTGTAGCCCGGCGTGTCGGTCGGCACGATGAAGGCGCTGATGCCCTTCTTGCCGGCGGCCTTGTCGGTGACGGCCATGACGATGGCCACGTCGCCGTTCTTGCCGCTGGTGATGAACTGCTTGACGCCGTTCAGCACGTAGTGGTCGCCGTCCCGGACCGCGGTGGTCTTCAGCCCGCCGGCCTCGCTGCCGACATGCGGCTCGGTCAGGCAGAAGGCGCCGAGCAGCTCGCCGCGCGCCAGCGGCACGAGGAAGCGCTGCTTCTGCGCGTCGTTGCCGAAGGCCATCAGGATCGAGCACACCGGACAGTTGTTGACGCTGACGACCGTGCTGGTGGCGCCGTCGCCGGCGGCGATCTCCTCGAGGATGACCGCCAGCGCCAGATAGTCGAGCCCGGCGCCGCCCCACTCGGCAGGCACCGCGACGCCGTAGCAGCCGAGTTCGGCCAGCCCGCGCAGCTCGGCCTGCGGGAAGTGGTGCGTCTTGTCCCACGACGCCGCCTGCGGTGCGATGCGTTCCTGCACGAACGTGCGCACAGCGTCCTGCACGGCCCGGTGGTCTTCGCTCAGCAGCATCGCCTGGCTCCTTGTCTTTCAGCGCGGGTCGAGTCGGGTGAACGCCAGCCGTGCGGCCAGCGCGATGAACAGCACGCCACCGGTGGCCTGCAGGGCGCGGCCGCCACGCGCCAGCACGCGCAGCCGCGACAGCCGCGCGGTGAGCAGCACCACGCCCAGCAGGAACAGCAGGCTCTGCACGACGAACAGCAGCCCCAGCGCCAGGAAGGTCGCGGTCTTGTGCGCGATCTGGGCCGGAATGAACTGCGGCAGGAAGGCGAGCATGAACAGCGCCACCTTCGGGTTCAACAGGTTGGTCAGCAGGCCGCGGCGGAAATCCGCCAGCGCCGACAGCGGTTGCGGCCGGCTTGCCGGCGTGTCGCCCTGGCGCGAAGGCTCGCCCTGCCACGCCGCGCGCAACAGGCCGAGCCCCAGCCACAGCAGGTAGGCGGCGCCGGCCCACTTGATCAGCGTGAAGGCCGTGGCCGACCAGGCCAGCAGCGCGGCCAGGCCGAAGGCCGCTGCCAGCGCATGCAACGCGCAGCCGGCATTGATGCCGAGCGCGGCCATGATGCCGGCGCGCGGCCCCGACTGCGCGGTGCGCGCCACGGTGAGCAGCAGGTCGACGCCGGGGGTCGCGTTCAGCAGCAGCACCGCCGCCATGAACAGCGGCAGCTGCTGCAGCAGCGCCGCATCGAGCCCCGTCAAAGCATCTCCAGCGCCAGCGCGGTCGCCTCGCCGCCGCCGATGCACAGCGATGCCATGCCGCGCTTCAGGCCGCGCCGGCGCAACGCGCCGAGCAGCGTGACGACGATGCGCGCGCCCGACGCACCGATCGGATGGCCGAGCGCGCAGGCGCCGCCATGCACGTTGACGATCTCGTGCGGCAGCTTGTAGTCGGCCATCGCTGCCATCGTCACCGCGGCGAAGGCTTCGTTGACTTCCCACAGGTCGACCTGCTTCGCATCCCACCCGGCCTTCTTCAGCGCCTTGGCGATGGCGCCGGCCGGCGCGGTGGCGAACCACTCGGGCGCCTGCGCATGCACCGCGTGCGCGACGATGCGCGCGATGGGCTTGCAGCCGCGCTGCGCAGCGCTCGACTCGCGCATCAGCAGCAGCGCGGCCGCGCCGTCGCTGATGCTGCTGGCATTGGCGGCGGTGATGGTGCCGTCCTTCTTGAAGGCGGGCTTCAGCGACGGGATCTTGTCGAGCTTGGCCTTGAAGGGCTGCTCGTCTCGCCGGACCACCGTGTCGCCGCCCTTGCCCGGCAGCGTCACCGGCGCGATCTCCCAGTCGAAGCTGCCGTCCTCGTTGGCCTGCTTGGCGCGCTGCGTGGAGGCGATCGCGAACTGGTCCTGCGCCTCGCGGCTGAAGCCGTACCTGGCGACGCAGCTCTCGGCGAACACGCCCATCGCCTTGCCGCGCTCGTAGGCATCTTCGAGCCCATCCATCGCCATGTGGTCGAACAGCTGCGCCGCGCCGTAGCGCACGCCCTTGCGCGCGAACAGCAGATGCGGCGCGTTGGTCATGCTTTCCATGCCGCCGGCAATGACCGCATCGGCGCTGCCCGCGGCGAGCATGTCGTGCGCGAACATCATCGCGCGCATGCCGCTGCCGCACATCTTGGACAGCGTCACCGCGCCGGCCGATTGCGGCAGCCCCGCCGCCAGCGTCGCCTGGCGCGCGGGGGCTTGGCCCTGGCCGGCCATCAGGCAGTTGCCCATCAGCACCTCGTCGATGCCGTCACCGCGCACGCCGCCCCGCTCGACCGCGGCGCGGATGGCGGCGGCGCCGAGTTGCCAGGCCGGCAGCGCGGCGAAGTCGCCGAGCATGCCGCCGATGGGCGTGCGCGCGGCGGAGACGATGACGATGGATTCGGACATGGTGTGCTCCTGTGGCTTGGCAACGCGCCGATTGTAGGAATTCGCGTGGCTCGGCTCGCGATGCCGTGCGACCGCCAGGCCCGACAGCCGCTCGCGGCGCATAGCTGCGTGTCACCGAGGGCAGCGCGAGCCGAGGACGACGGGGAAGCGAATCCTTCCATGTC